>JAPKZQ010000006.1 GCA_026393675.1 Acidobacteriota bacterium
AAGGCATACTCGGTGAACGTCGAGGGAAGCCGTATGCGGGAAATCCGCACGTACGGTTTGACGAGGGGTTGCTGGTCCGTGCGTGATTCCACGGCGGACTGGGGCCTACTCCACCCGGCTTGTGTGAGCGGGGACGCGAAGGAACCGTCGTCCCGCCGCGACGATGTTGCGCGCAAAGGACAAGGACGAAGGGACGGCCTCCCCTTGGGACGCCGAAGCCTCGGGCGTAGGCGGCGTGGCCGCTACGCGCTTGCGCGTTTCGTCTTGGCGTTGATCGATGGCGACACGCTGCACACCCGGTCGCCAATCCAGATCAGGATCAGGCCGATGAACTCGAGCACGTAGAGCACTTCGACGTAGCCGGCTTTTGCCATCGACCCGCCGATGCCAGGCATGAGCGCGCCCACGGCGATCAAGGCGTTTCCGGCCGCCCGGTGGCCGTCATGCTGGTTGTGGAGATACTTCCACGCGCTGTAGGCTGCGCCGCCAATCAGGAAGAACGAGGCGTAGATATTGATAAACGGCGTGAGCAGCCGGATCCAGCTCCAGCCCAGGATCGCTCCGGTGGGACGAGTCACCTGGAGCATCTCCATCCGCACCGGCGACAGAAAGACCAGGATCGACGCGATAATCACGAACGGCAGCGTGATCATCGTCGCTCGATCGGCGAACTTCTTCGAGTGCGTGAGGTACACCGACCCCTGGGCCAGCGGATAGCCTCCGAGCAGCGCCCCCGTGACGTACCAGAGCTTGTTCAGCAACACCGTGTTGCCAGACAGCGTAATCAGGCTTTCGACGACCGTGCCGCTGCCATAACAAGCGACTCCGAAGGCCCACCAGAACAGGTGCGGCGACCGATGCGCGAAGTACTTCCGGAACAGTAACGTCGAAAAGGTGATCGCGATGATCGACGTCCCGATCGGGAAGTAGTGAACAATCGTGAGGGCCTGCTGATCCATGGCTATCCTGTTCGCCGGAGCTGAAGCCCCGGCCTCGATCTGACCGACTACGTCCTACTTCTTGGGGCCGACATTCAGCGACGAGATGTCCATCAGGTACATGAACATCTTTCGCTCGCCCGGCTTCGCGTCGCGGCTCGACGAGAAGCCCATCCAGTGGCCGTCTGGCGAGATGTCCGGGAACCCATCGAATGCGTCGTTGAAGGTGAGTCGGCGTTGTTCACCGCTCACCAGATCCATCATGAAGATCTCGAAATTGCGTGGCGGCAGCAGCTTGACGAAGACGAAGTGCCGTCCATCTGGTGCCGGCGCCGGCGCCCAGTTGGTGCCGATCTCCGACGTGATCTGTTTCGTGTCGGTGCCATCGGGCTTGATGGTGAAGATCTGCATCGGCATGCCGCGCTGGTTCTGATCCTGGATCTTCCACGCGCGGTAGATGATCGTCTTGCCGTCCGGCATCCACCGAGCCCCGCCTTCCTGCCAGTCGGCCGTGTGCGTGATCTGGAACAGTTCGCTCCCGTCAGGCCGCATCTTGTAGAGGTCCATCTTCCCGTCGGTCTGGCGTCCGAACAGGATCCACTTGCCGTCGGGCGAGACCGTCACCTCGGCGTCGTACACCTTGTTGGTGGTCATCCGGACCACGTGGCCGCCGTCGAGATCGGAGGTGTAGAGCTCGGCTCCCTGCGGGTAGTCGTTGGCGTCAGAGTAGTTGCCGGCCGGCATGTCGAGGTTGTCGCGCGTAGACGTCCAGATCAGCTTCTTCCCGTCCGGGTAATAGAACGAACAGGCGTCACCACCCTTGTCATTGATCCGCCGGACGTTTGTGCCATCCAGGTTGAACGTGTAGACCTGGAACTGCTTGTCGTCCGCCATCTTGGCGTTGCAGATCATGCTCTTGCCGTCGGGGGAGAAGTACCCTTCGGCGGCCTCGCCCGCAATCGGAATCTTGTGGATCGGCAGCTCCGAACCGGTCGCCTGGGGTGCCGCCGCCGCGACGTTCTGCGCCGGGGCCTGCCCGTTGGCCGCGAGTCCGGTTACCAGGGCCGTCGTGCATGCCAGGCCCAGAACAGCCACCCACCGAAACGCGCCAGATCCACCCGTCACACGGCACCCCCTTCACAAGTCCCGACCTTCGACAATGGCACGTCCGAATTCACTGAGTCAAGGCGGCTCTTGCGGCAGGTGACATCGACGCAGGTTTCGCTGCACAATGGGGCGCCCAAGACCCGCCAGGGCTTTCCGTTTGTGCTTCGACTCGCAGTCATGGCTGCGTAATATGATGAGCCGAATCGGCAGGAACGCTCGCTCAGCACGACGTCCTGAGTGAGCGGATTGGTTGCCGATTTCATGAAACGAAGGACGTCGCGAGGCATCATGACGATTGAACAGTGCTCCCGTCTTACTTTCCGACTGTGCGTCGCCGCGCTGGCCGCCGCCATCATTGGCGTCGCCCCCGTTGCTGCTCAAACCAAGCCCGCGGATACGAAACAGACTCCGCCGGCCACGGCGCAGGCCAAGCCCGCCGAGCCGGCTGCGCCTGCTGCTCAAGCCAAGCCCGCGGACCAGGCGAAGCCGCCCGCGGCGACCACGGCCGGGGCGCAGAGGCCTGCTGATCAGGCCAAGCCTGCCGATCAGGCGAAGCCGCCTGCCGCGGGATCGACCGGGCAGAAACCCGCTGATCCGAAGGCCGCCCCTGCCGCTCCGGCTGCTGCGCGCGAGGTGACACCCGAGGCCAAGGCGCTAAGGGATGCAGCGGCAATCACCGATCCCGACAAGCAGATCGAAGCGTTCAAGAAGGTGATGGCGGACTTCCCGAAGACCTCGGCGGCCAGCTCCGCCGAGAACATGATCATCAACACGCTGACCAAAAAAGCGTCGACCGACATCAAGACCCTGCAGGAGCAGGCGAAGAAGTATGTCGACGGTGCAGCCACGCCGAACGAACAGGCGCGGCGCCTCGGGTCCACCGCCAGTGGATTTGCGAGTGCCAGCATGCTGCTCGACGAGGCCGAGCAGTACGCGAAGAAGGCGCTCGACCTGCTCGGCAACGAGAAGGCCTGGATAGAGGCCGAGAAGAAAGCCGCAGCCGAGTCGCAAGCCGAAGCACTCAAGCGGGATCCGAAGGCCAAGCCGCGGCCTGCCGCAACTGACGCGGACTACTCGATCCGGCTGGTGTCGATGCGGCAGACGGGTCTGATGACGCTCGGCCAAGTTTACGACAAGCGCGGGAAAACGGCTGAAGCCGAGAAGAGCTACCGCGAAGCCTACAATCTGCAGCCCAAATCCGGGGCTGCCGCGGCCCTGAAGCTGGCGGACTACGCGAAACTGGCCAACCACCCGTACGAGCAGCTCGAGTACCTGACGGTCGCCACGCTGGCCGGCCGGGTGACGGCCGCCTCACGCGCCGAACTTGAGGCGGTCTACAAGCAGACCCACGGTGGGTCGCCGGTCGACCTCGACAAGATGCTGGACGAGCGCTACGAGAAGGACGCCCCGAAGGTCGAGGCCAAACCGTACGCGGCTTCAAAGAAGCGAACCGACCGCATGGTCGTCGCTGAACTGTTTACCGGGGCTGGCTGTCCGCCGTGCGTCGCCGCCGATATGGCATTTGAAGCGGCCATTGATCGCTACTCCGCCAAAGACGTCGCGGTGCTCGTGTACCATCTCCACATTCCGCGGCCCGATCCGATGACCAACCCGTCCACGCAAACGCGCAAGGACTTCTACGACGTGCCGGGGACGCCCACCTACTTCATCGACGGCGGAAACCAGAAAGTAGGCGGCGGCGGCGCGGCCCAGGCGGAGAAGCTCTTCAAGGAGACGGTTGAATCCGTCGTCGACAAACGCCTCGATGTCAAGCCTGGTGCGCGGATCAAGCTGCAGGCCAGCATGAAGGGCGGGGCGGTCGACGTTGCCGTCGAAGTGGGGAAGACGGTGAAAACCGGAAAGCCAGATCAGAAACTCAGATTACAGGTCGCACTGGTCGAGGAACTCGTGCACTACACAGGCGAGAACGGCGTGCGGTTCCACCCGATGGTCGTCCGAAGTCTCGCGTCGACCGAAAAGGACAAGCTCGGCTTCGCGGTGACTCCGGGGCAGACGTCGAAGGTCACGCACACGTTCGATGTGGCCAAGGCCGTCGCCGATGCCAAGGCGCACCTCGATGCGATGGAGGGCGGCGCGAATCAGCGTTTCGGCAAGTTCCAGTTCATCGAACGCAAGAACGCCATCGACATGGCACACCTGCGCGTGGTGGCCTTCGTGCAGGATGAGAAGACCAAGGATATCTTGCAGGCCGCGATTGTCGACCTGCCGGCTCCGACGAAGGCGCCGGCCGTCAAGGGCACTAACTAACGTAGACCCGAGCGTTGCGGAAGAGCCGCATCCAGGGGCTGTCTTCACCCCAGCCATCCGGATGCCACGAGAGCTGGACCGATCGGAACACCCGTTCCGGGTGCGGCATGAGAATCGTGAACCGGCCATCGGCGGTGGTCACGGCTGTCAAGCCGCGGGGAGAACCGTTGGGGTTGAGGGGATAGGTCTCGGTCGCCTGTCCCCGATTGTCAACCTGGCGAGCCGACACGATGACGCGCTGCGCATCGGCGGATCGTTCGAACACCGCCCTGCCTTCGCCATGCGCGGTGACAACCGGAAGGAAACTCCCGGCCATCCCGGTGAAGAACAGCGAGGGGCTCGGCACGATCTCTACCGTGATGAGCCGAGCCTCGAACTGTTCGGACGCGTTCTTGACGAATCTCGGCCAGGCCGCGGCTCCCGGGACGAGCGACTTCAGCGCGGCCATCATCTGGCATCCGTTGCAGACACCCAGCGCGAAGGTATCCGGCCGCTCGAAGAACGCGGCGAACTGGTCACGGGCGCGGGTGTTGTAGAGGATCGACTTCGCCCACCCCTCGCCGCCGCCAAGCACGTCACCGTATGAGAATCCGCCGCACGCGACCAAACCCCGAAACGATTCGAGCGACACGCGTCCCGCAATGATGTCGCTCATGTGCACGTCATGCGCCTCGAAACCGGCCCGGTCGAAGGCCGCCGCCATCTCGACCTCGCCGTTCACGCCCTGTTCGCGTAGAATCGCCATGGGCGGTCTGACGCCTGTCGCGATAAACGGCGCACCCACTTCGTCAGTCGGGTCGAATCGCACAACCGGGGTGATGCCCGGATCGCCGCCATCCAAAATCCGGTCGTACTCCTGAAGCGCTGAAACCGGGTTGTCGCGGAGAGACTGCAGCAGCCAGGTGGTCTCGCTCCATACTCGTTGCAGCGCGACACGCGACTCGCTGAAGAGTTCCTGGCCGCCGCGCGCCACACGCAGCACGTCGTCATCGGTGACGCGTCCGACCACACGGCCGTCAAGGTCGTGCGACTGGAGCACGGCGAGCACGCGCGACAAATCGGCATCGCGAACCTGGATGACTGCGCCCAACTCCTCTGCAAACAGTTTGGCAAGAAGGGCGGTATCGTCGGCGGCCGGATGCGCGCCAATGGCGTCGGCATCAAGCGCAAGGCCCACGTGTCCGGCAAACGCCATTTCCGCCGCCGTCACGAACAGGCCGCCGTCCGACCGATCGTGGTACGCCAGCACGAGGCCGGCGGTGCGCAGTTCAGCGAGCGCCGCAAACAGGCCGCGAATCGCCGCCGGGTCGTCGAGATCCGGCACGTCGCCGCCGACCTGGCTAACCACCTGCGCCAGGATCGAACCGCCCAGCCTCGCCTGGCCGCCTGCCAGGTCAATGAGCACAAGAGAGGTCGGGCCCGCGTCGGTTTTCAACTGCGGCGTCCATGTCGGTCTGACGTCATCACAGGGGGCGAACGCCGAGATGATGAGCGACACCGGACTGACGACATCGCGCGTCGCGCCTGCCTCGGTCCACCGCGTGCGCATCGACATCGAGTCCTTGCCGACGGGAATGCTGATGCCCAGGGCCGGGCACAGATCGATCGCAACGGCGCAAACCGTGTCATAGAGTGCCGCGTCCTCGCCTGGCGCGCCTGCGGCGGCCATCCAGTTGGCCGACAGCTTGACCAGTGAGAGTGCATGCACGGGGGCGGCGGCGAGATTCGTGAGCGCCTCCCCGACAGCCATTCGCCCGGAGGCCGGCGCGTTGGTCGCCGCGATTGGCGTCCGTTCACCGATGGCGAACGCCTCGCCCGCGTAGCCCTCGAAGGCCAGGAGCGTCGTCGCGCAGTCAGCCACTGGAACCTGCCATGGTCCAACGCACTGGTCGCGTGAGCACAGGCCGCCGACGGTGCGATCGCCGATGCTGATGAGAAACGTCTTGTCGGCAACCGTCGGCGCGCGAAGGACCAGATGCGCGGCCTCGGCCAACGACACACCTCGTCCATCAAACGGAGCAACGTCGATGTGCGCGTGTGCGACATCGCGCGTCATTCGTGGCGGCTTCCCGAGTAGCGCCGGCAGGTCCATGTCGACAGGTGCGTTGTCGAAGAGCGGGTCGCGCACTTCGAGCCGCTCGTCGTCTGTGGCGACGCCGACGACGGCAAACGGGCAGCGCTCGCGCTCGCAGAGCGCGCGGAAGCGATCGAGATCACCCGGGGCAATCGCCAGCACGTACCGCTCCTGCGCCTCGTTGCACCACACCTCACGAGGCGTCATCCCGGGCTCTTCGTTGGGAGCCGCCCGCAGGTCGATTCGCGCTCCCCGGCCGGCGCCGTGCGCGAGCTCCGGCAACGCGTTCGACAGGCCCCCCGCGCCGACGTCGTGGATCGAGAGGATGGGATTGGACGCGCCGAGGGCCCCGCAGCGATCGATGACTTCCTGGGCGCGGCGCTGGATCTCGGCGTTGCCCCGCTGGACCGAATCGAAGTCGAGATCGGCCGTGTTTGTGCCGGTGGTCATAGACGAGGCAGACCCGCCGCCCATCCCGATGAGCATGCCGGGCCCCCCGATCTGGATCAGCAGCGAGCCGGGCGGGATGTCCGCTTTGTACGCGTCGTCGGCGCAGATGTTGCCCACGCCCCCCGCCAGCATGATGGGCTTGTGGTATCCGCGAACCACGCCGCCCACACGCTGCTCGTAGCTGCGGAAGTACCCAGCGAGGTTGGGACGCCCGAACTCGTTGTTGAACGAGGCCGCGCCAATCGGGCCGTCAATCATGATGGCCAAGGGGGAACTGATGCGGCCGGGTCTGGATTCCGGATCCTCCCATGGCCGCTCGTACCCGGGAATGCGCAGGTGTGACACGGAGAAGCCGCAGAGACCCGCCTTGGGCTTCGAGCCGCGACCAGTGGCACCCTCGTCGCGGATCTCGCCGCCCGATCCTGTTGCCGCGCCGGGAAACGGCGAGATGGCTGTCGGATGATTGTGTGTCTCCACCTTCATCAGTGTGTGGAGATGCGTCTCGCGGTAGCCGTAAAGGCCGGTCTCCGCGTCCGCGAAGAAACGGCGCACACGGCGTCCTTCCATGACCGCGGCGTTGTCGGAATACGCCACCACCGTGCCTTGCGGGTTCTTCTCGTCGGTCGTCCGGATCATCGCGAAGAGCGAGTCGTCGCAGGGCTGGCCGTCGATAATCCACGAAGCATTGAAGATCTTGTGGCGGCAGTGCTCGGAGTTCGCCTGCGCGAACATCGTGAGCTCCACATCGGTCGGATTGCGCCTATGGCTGGTGAAGTACGCCACCAGATAGTCAATCTCGTCGGGCGCGAGAGCGAGACCGAACCTCGCATTGGCTTCGTCAAGCGCCGCAGGCCCACGTCCGAGGACGTCCACCAGGGTCAGCGGTTTCGGGGCGTAGTGGTGGAACAGTTCGTCGGCCTCATCGAAGCTGTTGACGACCGTCTCTGTCATCCGATCGTGCAGCAGCGGAAGGATGGCTGATAGGAGACCCGCGCCCTCCACATCGAACGCCGTTCCACGCTCGATGCGCCTGACGGCGTCGAGCCCGCACTGCTTCGCGATGTCGGTGGCCTTCGACGACCACGGTGAGATCGTCCCGAATCTGGGCGTCACCAGGATCGGACGACCCACGGCCTCTGGCGCGGCGTCGCCGTAGGTCAGCAATCTCGTGAGTGTGTCGCTCTCCGGCTGAGTCAGGTCCCGCGTGGTTTCGACAAAATGCCAGAACCGGGCCGATCGGATCTCGAACCCGGCCTTGGTGGCACGAACCAGGGCATTGAGCTTGTCGAGGCGGAAGCTTGAGAGCGCCAGGCCCCCCGGCGTCTTGAGGACGGTCATGCGCTTGGAATTCTACCCTGTCTGCCGACACGACGGCTCCCGCCCTTCGACTGCGCTCAGGGCGTGGCGAGCGAAGTCGAACCACGAGGGTCGGTCTATTCTGGACCTTCGTGAATAGACCGCGCCACGGAGCGACAGCGCCCGGCAGGTATAGAATCAGGAGAGCCGTGCACGAAGTGGGTATCATGCAGTCGGTTCTCGAGATCGCCGAGGCGCAGGCGCGGACATCCGGCGCTCTGCGCATCCGCGAGGTCAAGATGCGGGTCGGCCGCATGACCGGCGTCGTGTCGGAGGCTCTGGACCACGCCTTCGCGGTGCTGCGCGAAGGGACCATGGCCGCCGGCGCGCGGCTCGACGTCGAGTTCGTGCCCGGCGCCTTCTGGTGCATGACCTGCGCCGCGGAGTTCGAGTCCGACGATCTGATTGGCGGGTGCCCGACGTGCCACGAGCCCAGCTTTGATATGCGGCGGGGTCGGGAACTGGACGTGGTCTCGCTGGAGGTTGACTGATCATGTGCGTGGAATGCGGATGCGGCCTTCCGGGGCCGACCAGGATCGATGGCAAGCCGGCTTCCGAGGTGAGTTCACCGCTGATCGAGGACCCGCACGCGTACAGTCACGAGCACGATCACGGTGACGGGCACGTGCATAGACACGAGCACGCGCACGGGCGCGAACACGACCACGCCCACGAGCATGCGCATCCGCACTCGGACGATCTTGCGCACGACCACGAACATCTCCACGACCACACCCACGACCACGATCAGCCGCATCGCGAGATCGCGGTGCACCAGTCCATCTTTGCGGCCAACGACAGGATGGCCGAGCGCAATCGCGGCTTCTTCAAGGCCCTTGGCCTGTTCACGCTGAACGTCGTGTCGTCACCAGGGTCGGGTAAGACCGCGCTTCTTCAGAAGACGATTGAACGGCTGCAACCCGTCACGCGCGTTGGCGTCATCGTCGGCGATCTTGAAACCGACAACGACGCGAGGCGCCTGCGCACGACCGGGGCGCCGGTGGTCCAGATCTCCACCGGAACGCTCTGCCACCTCGATGCGGAGATGATCGCGCGGGCGGTTGGGCAGCTTGATGCGAAGGCGCTCGACGTGCTGTTCATCGAGAACGTCGGCAATCTCGTGTGTCCGGCCGAGTTCGACCTCGGCGAGGATCTGCGGGTCGCGCTGCTCTCGGTGACGGAAGGCGAGGACAAGCCGCTCAAGTACCCGCCCATGTTCCGACACGCCCACGTGGTCGTCATCACCAAGACCGACCTGGCGCCGCACGTCGACTTCGACCGCGCCGCCGCGCTGGCCAACATCCGGCGCGTCAACCCGAAAGCCAGGATCTTCGACGTGTCGGCAAAGACAGGCGCAGGCATGGACGAGTGGTGCGACTATCTGAAGGCCAGGCGGACCGGGAACCTCGTATAGACCGACGCGGCCGTTCAGCTGAACGGCGCGGCCGACGAGGCCCGGAAGAGCGCCTGCGCGACAGCCGCAATCGCAGTCTCCCGGCGGGTCTCCCACGATCCAGCAATATCGACGACGCGAGCGCCGAACACCTCCAACTGCCGGCGGAAAAGCTCGTGCATGTAGGCGCGTTCGTCGGGCCTGTCGCGCTGGAGGCCATCCGCCAGCCACGGCACATCCGGGTGCAGCAACAGGTACAGATCTGCCAGGCGTTTTTTCGCCGCGTCGGCTATCCATGGCGGGCACTCGCCGTAGTAGTGCCGGCCGTAGACGACGGTGCTGATGAGGTCGGTGTCTCTGATGACCAGGCGCGACGCCGACGAGGCCGCCTCGTCCTCGACACGCATCTGTCCGCACGCGATCGGCGATACATCCGACGCGTCGAGCGGCGTGCCCTTGCGGTCGAGGTACTCGCGGACGTACTCCGGCGACGCGGGTGCCCCGAAGTGCGCCGCCAGGTCAGCGGCCAGCGTCGTCTTGCCGGTGCACTCCGAGCCGGTGAGCACGACGACGAACGGCCTGGCGCTCATGCAGGCTCCCGCGCCATCGCCATGGACCGGCGCCAGTCGCGGTAGCCGAGAAGCGCCAGGACGACGTAGACGACATACAGGCCCGCCGTCAGCCTCAAGCCCTGCGTCAGACTCATGCTGATGTAGATCAGGTCCACCACGACCCAGAGCGGCCAGTTCTCCACGTGCTTACGCGTCTGCATCCACTGGGCGACGAGGCTGAACGACATGGTGAAGGCGTCGAGAAAGGGCAGCGATTCGTCGGTGCGGCTCTGGAGCCAGACGCCCAGCAGCGCGGTCGATGCCAGCCCCGCAGCCGTCAAAGGCACCAGGATTCGCCTCGGGACGCGCGAGACGAGCAACTCCCCATGTCCCGTTCCGCCGTGGAGCCACGCGTACCAGCCGTAGGCAACCAGGACGACGTAGATGGCCTGGAGTCCCATGGCGGCGTACAACTTCGCCTCGAAAAAGACGACGATGAACGCGAGCACCGAGACGAGCCCAACGGGCCAGCACCAGATCTTCTGACGCGTGGTCAGCCAGACGCCGAGAATGCCGGTGACGACGCCGACGATTTCAAACGCACCCATTGGGTGTCTTCACAACTTCAAGTCGAGCATAACCATGATGCTCCGGGTGGCAAGCGGGTAGTAGTACCTGGTGCCGCCAGGCTGCAGTCGGCCGGCGCCGTCCTCGGTGAAGAACAGGTAGCTGTACCCGTTGGGGAACATGGCCCGGTTGTCGAGGACGTTGTCCACCTGGATCCGCAGTCGCGGCGCGGTCCGAGCCGAGAAGCGGAAGAGCCGCGTCAGATTGATCGACGCCACGGCGTCGAGGCCGAAGAACCCTTGTGCGACGTAGGCGGGGTTCCCGGTGTTGTCGAGGTGCGACTGGCCGACGTAGCGCCCCGCCCCGCTCACGGTGAGCCAGGACGCCGGCGTATAGTCGGCCAAGACACTCGCCAGCATCGCAGGTGTCAGCAACGGTGTGACGTTAGTGTGCGTGAGGCTGGTGCTCGCCAGCCAGGACCCTGCCGTGTCGTAGATGTCGTAGAACTGCGTCCAGGTTCGGATACGGTTGTAGCTGTAGGTGGCCGTGTGACGCAGGCGGAGAGACGACCACGGCTGCCAGGTCAGGTCGATCTCGACGCCGCGCCTGAAGCTGCGATCCACGTTGCGGCGTAGCGGAAGTCCGATCTCGGACAGTTCGCCGGTTTGCGCGATCTCGTGGCGGAACTCCATGAAAAAGGCGTTGAATTGCGCCGTAAAGCCCGGCCGCGCGAACTCGACACCCGACTCGACGTTGACGACGCGTTCCGGTGTGACGGACCGGAGGTCGTAGGGCAGGCTGGCGTTGTCCTCACCCTGCAGCATGTCGCTTCGGGCCGGTTCCCGGCCTGCGCGGCCAATCGATCCGTAGACGCTCACGCCGCGCCCGATATCGACGCGGGTGCCGACCTTGGGATTGAAGAACGTCCAGCCGACCGAGCCCAGCGGCACATCGCCGTCGTAGCGGAAGCGAGCCCACCGCACCTGGAGGTCGGCGTAGTGATGCCAGCGCCCGCTCGTGTAGATCGTTTTCGCGAAGTTGTTGATCTCGTTCTTAAAGCCGTGATTCGTGTACTCGCGCGAGCCGTCTACGATGTCGCGAGCGTGACGGCTCTCGAAGTTGTTGACGTGCGCACCCCACGTGAAGTCGAGCCTCTTGCCCGTCGTGTGGAACGTCGCCGTTGCGCCGAGGCTGCGCCAGTCGAGGCCGTATTGGAACAGTCCTGCCGCCGCGTCGCGAACGCGATACCAGCCGCCGGCGCCGTTGTAGTAGCCCTGAACCGACAGCTCCGATGAGGGACCAAACGCGCGGTGATACTGGGCGTTCACAAAGCCCTGCCGGAAGTTATCGCGTTCATCGGCGCCCAGCGGGTTGAAGCGGAGGTCTTGCTTCAGTGTGTCTTCGTCGGTCGCGAGAAACGCAAGGTTGGTGCGCTCGTGTCCGAGGAAGCCGAAGACCTTGAAGAACGACGCGTCTGATTCATGGGTGGCTCCCACGTAGACGCTCTGCTGGTTCACCCCGGAATGATCACGAAAGCCGTTTGTGTCCTGGTAGGCCACCTGGCCGTAGAGCTTGAGTCCTCCGTCCAGCTTTCCCGATTGGAGGACCGCGCTCACACGGTTGGTACCAAACGAGCCGCTGCCGATCCGGACGTTGGCCTCGGGCGTGTCCTTGAGATCGATGCTGGCGAAGTTGATGGAGCCGACAAACGAAGCCGCCCCGACCGTGGACGTGCCGACCCCCCGCTGCACCTGGATGCTCTGGACGGCGTTCGCGAAATCTCCGATGTTGGAGAAGTAGAACGCCGAGTCCTCGGGCTCGTTAAGCGGTGCGCCATCGAACGTGATGTTCATCCGCGTCTGCGGGATGCCACGCAGATAGATGTACGAGTAGCCGGTCGCCGATCCGGAGTCGGAGTACTGCGTGAGCGAGGGCACCTGCTTCAGCAGGAACGGCATCTCCTGTCCCGAGTTCAGGGATTCGATCTCGTGCCGATCGAGATCGCGTTTGGTGATCGGCGCCTCGGCGTCCGCCCGGACGGCCGCGACCACGACGTTCTCCGAGAACCGGGCCAGGGGGTCAAGAACGAAATCCACACCGTCTACCGGGCCTCCGACATTGAGGCTCCTCTTGGCTGGGAGATACGACGGATGCGTCACACGCAGCACGTGGGTGCCGCGCGGCAACGTCAGGGCGAATCGGCCCGCCTCATCGGTCCGCGTTTCGGCGGCAATTTCGGCCGACACGACGGCGGCGGCAAGCGGGGCGCCCGCAGCCGTACGGATCGTTCCGCGGATGGTGGGCGTGGAATCCTGCGCGGCCGCGATGCCGACCAGGCCCACGGCGACGGCGAAAGCGAGCGCGGTCCGGATCGCGACACGCGCCGCGAGCGATAGTCGAAACGTCTTCATGGTCACCCCTCCTCTCGTCGGGCACGAACCTCATGCCGAACGAGCGAAAAGGATGCTTTGGGGAGTTCTCGAATCGACGGGGAGCCGCGCTCCCGATCGCCTTCCCTACGCCGGTACTACCCGGTTCAGGTTCGAGGGTGTGATCTCAGGCCGTATGTTTGGGCCACCCCTAGGCGTCCTGCCAGATTCGAGTGTCGCGCGATTGGCGCCGGGAGTCAAGGACGCCGAGTCGCAGTCACGCTCAGCCAGCCACGCTCAGCCGTTGACGCCACGCAACCGGGGCGTATGATCGTTCCGTGTCTCATGCGTTTCGTGTCAGGGTGCCCCTGGCAGCAGAGGTCCCTGGCGCTCCGGGCGGACGAGGAAGCAACTATGCGGAGTCGTCTGGCGGTCGGTATCGCGCTTGCACTGGCGCTGGCGGGTGTGCTCGGCGCGGTCCAAGCCGCGGCCGAAGACGGTCAGCAGCCACCGCCACAGACTCCCTCTGATCAGCAGCGACCGACATTCCGCAGCGAAGTCAATTTCGTCCGCGTCGATGTGTACCCGCGCGCGGATGGGCGGCCCGTCCCGGACCTGCGCATCGAGGATTTCGAGATCCTCGAGGACGGAGCCGTGCAGAAGATCGCGACCTTTGAGCACATCGTCATCCGCGGCGGGACAGCCCCGGGTGAACGGGTCGACCCGCGCAATGTGCGCGAGTCGAACCAAATGGCGGGGGATCCACGAAACCGCCTGTTCGTGTTGTTTCTCGACACCTATCACGTCACCGATCCCGCAGCGTGGCACAACGGCCGGATAAGGAACCCCGGATCCGCCACGGGGCGTCTGCCGCCTCAGGCGCGGATGGGCCCGCCCAGCTTCGTCGACCGGGCGTTGTCGAACTTCCTTCAGCGCACCATCGGGCCCGACGATCTGATTGCCGCCATGACTCCGGAGATGGAGGCGGGTGAGCTGACGTTTGTCCGCCGCCCGGAGTCGATCGAGGCGTTTCTCAAAACGACCTGGGCGCGGCGCTTCTCGGCCGACGATCTCGATCCCGAGATGGAAAGCTACTTCAGATGCTACCCGCCGGACGACCCGCAGCACAGGTTCGATGGCATCGCGGAAGAGATGGTGGCGCGTGAACAGGAGGGGCGGACACTCCATGCGTTGCGAGACCTCGTGCGGCGGCTCGGAGAACTGCGCGATGAACGCAAAGGCGTGCTGCTCATCAGTGAGGGATTTGGGCTCTTCGGCCCAAACCAGACGCTGGCGCGGCGGCTCGAGGGCACGCCGCCGCCCCAGCCGCCCGGGGTGTATGTCGGCCCTGGCGGCAAGCCCACGAGCGGAACCGATCCGCGCCTCAGCCCCGGCGGCGACTGGCAGAAGTGCGAGGCGGCACGGGTGCGGCTGGCGAACGTGGACCTCGGGCGTGAGTTCCGCGACGTGCTCGACCAGGCCAATCGTGCAAATGCCAGCTTCTATCCGGTGGACCCGCGAGGCCTCGCCTCCTTCGATACGCCCATCGACTACAACCCGATCAGCGCGCCGAAAGGCGCGGACCCCGCCCAGGTTGGCCGACCGGCGTCGGTCATCGAAGACCAGGCCCGCCTCCGCGAGCGCCTCGAAACGCTTCAGACGGCCGCCGCCGACACCGATGGCCTGGCGCTCGTCAACACCAACGACCTTGGCGTGTCGCTGAAGCGGGTGGTCGACGATTTGTCCGACTACTACCTGCTCGGCTACTACGCGACCAACGCGGCGGCGGACGGCACGTTCCGCAGGATCGCCGTTCGAGTGAAACGGCCGGGCGTCGAAGTACGGACGCGCCGCGGGTACCGGGCGGCCACGGCGGCCGAGGTGGCTGCCCGCGCACGCGCGTCCGTGCTCGCCGATCCGGAGGTGTTCGCCCGCGACGCCGCCCTGGCCTCGCTCGACCGGATGAGACCCGACAGCAGCCCACGCTTCGGCGGGGGCTTCGGGTGGGAGCCGGCGCCGGACGGCGCGCTCGAGCCACGGCCGGTGCTGTGGATCGTCGGAGAACTGGACGGCGCGGCGGCCCGGCTGCCGGAGTGGCGCGCCGGCGAGGCCACCATCACGCTGAAGACGGCCCTGGGCGCGACGCTGCTGTCCGAGCGAGTCAGCGTCACACCGCAGGCGCGGACATTCGTGCGCTTCCTGTCGCACGCCGACATCAGGGCCGGCGAGTACCTCGTGCGGGCACAGATGCAGGGCGAGCCCGGCAGCGTCGCGGATTTCACCGAACAACTGCGGATCACGGTCCCGACACGGGCGGTAGGCACCGATCCGCCGCCGGGCCAGCCGTTAATCTTCAGGCGCGGCCCGTACACCGGCCCGACGTTCCAGCCGACGTTGGACATGCGGTTCCGGCGGGCCGAGCGCATCCGTGTCGACGTGTCCATCGCCGGATCGGAGCCGTCGATCTCGGCCCGGCTCCTCGACCGGAAAGGCCAGCCGCTCCAGGTCCCGGTGACGGCGGCGCTCCGCGAAGAGGCCGGCCGTCGATTCGCCGCGGCGGAACTCGTTCTTGCGCCGATTGCCCCGGCCGACTACCTGATCGAGCTGTCCATCCACCGCGATCAGAGACTCGACAAAGTGATCGTTCCCATCCGCATCGTCCCCTGAGCGGCCTCCGCGCATTTCTGGTGTGCCAGAGTCCCCTGGCAATAGGGGTTCTCTAGCGCTTGAAGCGGGCGTGCAGCACCGCGGATCCCCAGGCGGCCGCGACCAGCGACGCGCAGAGGATGCCGGCCTTCGCCTGGCTCAGTGTGCCGGCCGTGCCGCCGAACGCCAACTCTGCCACGAAGAGCGACATCGTGAAACCGATGCCCGCTACGCAGGCGGCACCGTAGAGATCCACCCAGCCGAGGCCGTCCGGCAGCACAGCCTGCCCGCTTTTCACGGCGATCCAGCTGAAGAGCAGGATGCCAATCTGCTTCCCGATGACCAACCCGACGATGATACCCAGGCTGACGGGATATGCGAGGCCCGCCATGACGCGGCCATCGATGGTGACGCCGGCGTTGAAGAAGGCGAAGAGGGGCAGGATGACGAACGCGACCGGCGGGTGCAGCCTGTCTTCGAGCGTCAGGCCCGCCGGCATCAGTCCGTCGTGGCGGTCCCGGACCGGGAGCATCATGGCCACCAGGACGCCGGCCACCGTGGCGTGGATGCCCGAGGCGAACACCGCGGCCCAAACGCCCATGGCTATCAGCAGGTACACCGAGGCGAACCGCACGCCGGCGCGGGACGCGGCGGCAATCAGCGCGAGCAGGACGCCCGCCACCAGCAGCGCGGCCCAGTGCAGCTGTGACGTGTAGAACACAGCGATCACGAGGACCGCGCCGAGATCGTCGGAAATCGCCAGCGCCGTCAGGAACACCTTCAGCCCGACCGGCACCCGTCGGCCGAACGCCGCGAGCACGCCGAGCGCGAACGCGATGTCGGTGGCCATCGGGATGCCCCATCCCCGGGCGCCGGGCCCACCACCGTTGAGCGCCGCATACAGCACGGCCGGCACCACCATGCCGCCGAACGCCGCCACCAGGGGCAGGGTGGCCTTCCGGCGAGAAGAGAGTTGGCCGGCCACGAACTCGCGCTTGATCTCGAGGCCGACGACGAAGAAGAACACGGCCATCAGCAGGTCGTTGATCCACGCCTGCACGCTGAGCGAAAGGGCGCGGTCGCCCCAGGAGGGGCCGATCCTGGCGTCAGCCAGCGCGCGGTACGTCTCGGCCCACGGCGAGTTGGCCAGGACGAGGGCGGCGGCCGTGCTCGCGAGGAGCAGGCCGCTGGCCGAAACCTCCGAGCGCACGAAGCGCTCAAAGATGAGCGATCCCACCGTGCGAATGCGTTTCCTGGCCGTCATGGCTCTCCGCTATTTCCTGTCCTTGGATGGCGTCCGCACGCGATCGAAGTCCGCTGGCGTGAGATCGAGACCCACCGCCGCCAGCAGCAGGAACGTGATGGCCGGGATCGCGAGATCAACGAGGGTCTTCACGCGGGGCTGTTACCTCGCCGGCGCGCCGACGCGCATGAACTCGATCCGGTGATTGGCGGTCGGCTGGGTCGTCGACGGGCCGGCCACCAGCATCACCGTGTCGCCCGCGACGCCCAGCTCGCGCAGCTGGCTCTCGATGAACGGCCGCCAGTCATCGGGCTCCGACACCATCTTCACCGGGAGGACGCCGCACGAGAAGACCAGCCCGGCCAGCACGCGATCGTCCTGGCTGGCGGCGAGGATCCACGCGGCGGGCTTGTAGCGGGAGATCATGCGCGGGGTCCGGCCGGAGTGCGTGGGCGCGAACACCACCGCACTGGCGACCGTGTCGAGCGCGTGTTCGACCACCTCCGACATGTGCTCCACGAAGGTCTCGGGCCGACGCCGGTGGAAGGTGTCGCGCAGCAGCGCGCTCAGCGTGGTCCGCGGACGCTGGGGCTCGGTGGCCGCCGCGATGTGCGCCAGCATGGCGACCGCCTCCTCCGGGTACCGGCCCATGGCCGATTCCTCGGACAGCATCACGCAGTCGGTGCCGTCGAGAATCGCATTGGCGACATCGGTCGCCTCGGCGCGCGTCGGCAACCGGTTGGCCACCATCGACTCCAGCATCTGCGTCGCCGTGATGACGGGTTTGCCCGCCAGGTTGGCCCGGGCGATGAGCGCTTTCTGCGTGACGGCGATGCGCTCGAGCGGCACCTCCACGCCGAGGTCGCCGCGCGCCACCATGATGCCGTCGGCGGCGTCGAGGATCTCGTCGTAGTGATCGAGCGCGCCGGCGCGCTCGATCTTCGCGATGATGAACGGATCCCGGCCGAACGCCAGCGCCGCAGCCCGCACGGCTTCGATGTCGGAGGCGCGCTCGACAAACGACTGGCTCACCGCGTCAACGCCAGCGCGCAGCGCGAACTCAAGGCATGCCCGATCGTGCTCGGTGAACGCGTTCACGCCCAGCCTGATCCCGGGCAGGTTGAGCCCCTTCCGCGAGCGCAGTTCGCCGCCGGCGATGACACAGCACTGGATATCGGGCCCGGTTACGCGTTCCACGCGCAACTGTACCAGCCCGTCATTGAGGAAAAGCCGGTCGCCAGGCTTCACGGCCGCCGCCAGTCCTTTGAACGAGACCGACACGCGCTCGGCGGTTCCAGTCACCTCATCAATGGTCAGCGTAAACGGCGCGCCGGTCTGCAACTCGATCGGTTCTGGCGTGATCTGGCCGACGCGCATCTTCGGGCCTGGCAGGTCCGCCAGGATGGCCAGCCGCTTGCCCGTGGTGTGCTCAACGTCGCGGATGCGCGAAATGCGGGCGGCGTGCGCCTCGAAGTCGCCGTGCGAGAAGTTGAGGCGCGCGACATCCATGCCCGCATGCGCCAGCCGCGCGATCATCTCCGGCGATTCGGACGCCGGCCCGATGGTGGCGACAATTTTCGTCTTGTGGTCCGGCAGGCTCATAGGCATGCGCTCCCTGCTATCACGAGCGGCCCGGGCTCATCACGTCAACCACTTCAGGGTGATCTTGATCAGCGCCCGCACCCGTTCAGTGTAGGGCGGGAACATCCAGTGCACGATGCTGAACCGATCGCGCAGCACTGATCGCTCGTGCGAGAACGCGGTAAAGCCGAAGAAGCCGTGGCTCTTGCCGATGCCGCTGTTGTTGACGCCGCCAAACGGCAGGTTCAGGTGCAGGAAGTGGATCACCGTGTGATTGACACACGTATCTCCAGCCGACGTCTCGGTCAGCACGCGGTCGATGTTCGGCTCACTGCGGCTGAACACGTACAGCGACAGGGGTTTGGGCTTGCCGTTGACGAACGCGATGGCCTCACCAATGTCGGTGAAGGTGACGATGGGCAGGAGGGGGCCGAAAATCTCCTCTTCCAGGATCCGGCTGTCCGGCGCAACATCCGCGAGCAGCGTCGGGCCGATGAATAGGTCATCTCGCGACAGCGCTCCACCATAGGCGACCTTCGCACCCTTGTGAACCGCATCGTCAAACAACCCACGCAATCGCTCGTAGTGCTTCTCGTTCACGATGCGGCAGTAGTCAGGCGTAGCGCGCTGCGGATCCGGGCCCGCTCCGTACGCGTGCTCGATGCTGCTGATGATCTCGGCGATCAACCCATCCCTGACGCTGGCGTGCACCAGGAGATAGTCGGGCGCGATGCAGGTCTGGCCGCTGTTGGCGAACTTGCCCGCGGTGATCGCGCGAGCGGCTCTCTTGAGATCGGCAGTGGCGTCGACAATCGCCGGGCTCTTGCCGCCAAGTTCGAGCGTGATCGACGTGAGGTGCTTCGCCGCCGCTGCCATGACGAGGCGACCCACCAGTGGGCTGCCTGTGAAGAAGACGTGATCGAACGGGCGCTCCAGGAGCGCCGTGGCCACCGTCGCATCCCCTTCGAATACGGCGACTTCGGACGTGTCGAAGATCTCTTCAACCAACCGGCGTATGAGCGCCGAGCAGTGGGGCGTCATCTCGGATGGTTTGATGATGGCGGTGTTGCCGGCGGCGATGGCTGAGACCAGCGGGCAGAACGCCAGGTTGAACGGGTAGTTCCACGGCACGATGATGAGCGTGACGCCTCTGGGCTCGTACCGGACCTCAGCCGACGTTCCGAGCATCGCCAGCGTCGGCGGAACCCGGTGCGGTCGCATCCACCCCTCGAGGTGACGGATAGCATGCTTGGCTTCGGCCAGGATGGGCAGCAGTTCGGTGAGATCCACCTCCGGACGCGGCTTGCTGAAATCGGCGGCCGCCGCCGCGCAGATATCCTCCCGGTGCGACTCGACCGCGGCGATGAGCCGTCTGAGCGTGTCGATTCGCTGCTGCGCGGTCGAGCATCGCAGCGCCAGCGCTCGTGCACGCTGTGCGGCAAACACGTCGTCGATGCGCCGCCCAGTTTCGGGGCCCACGGTGTTCGTCATCTTCTCTCCCCTACGGACCGGCTTCAAAACCCGTTCTCGCAGCTCCTGCGCGCCGAGACCCTGAAAGCAGGCCGCTCACGCAGGTTTTGAAACCGTCCCCAATTCGCCGCCCTTCAACTGGTTCGCGACCGCCTGGCTCGCCTTCGCGATCGCCTCGGGGTCGCCGAGGTAGTAGTTGCGGATGGGTTTCAGGTCGTCGGTGAGTTCGTAGACGAGCGGGATCCCGGTCGGGATGTTGAGGCCGACGATCTTGTCGTCCGGGATGCTATCCAGGTACTTCACCAGCGCACGGAGACTGTTGCCGTGCGCCGCGATCAGCACGCGCTGACCGTGTCGCACGGCAGGCGCAATGGTCTCGTGCCAGATCGGCAGGAAACGCGCCACCGTGTCCTTGAGACATTCGGTGAGTGGCAGTTCCTCCGGCCGGAGCGACGCGTACCGGGGATCGTGGCCCGGATGACGCGGATCATCGGGCGCCAGCGCCGGCGGCGGCACATCGTAGCTCCGCCGCCAGATCTGGGTCTGCTCCATGCCGTGCCTGGCCGCCGTCTCGGCCTTGTTCAGGCCCTGCAGGGCTCCGTAGTGGCGTTCGTTCAGCCGCCACGAGTTGTGAATGGGAATCCACATCTGATCCATCTGCTCGAGCGCCAGCCACAGCGTTTTGATGGCGCGCTTGAGCACCGACGTATAGGCGACGTCAAACACGTAGCCACCGTCCCTCAGGAGACGGCCGGCTTCGGTCGCCTCCTGTACGCCCTTCTCGCTCAGTTCAACATCGGTCCAGCCCGTGAACCGATTCTCCTTGTTCCAGGTGCTCTCACCGTGCCGCAGCAAGACAAGTATTTTCATGATGCCTTCCCGATGCCCTCCCGAGAAAAGATATGTCGTCGACGTCCCGTAGAGGCGCAATTGATTGCGCCCGTCGTGGGCGGCTATCCGGCGACCTGGCTTTCGTCGCTTTCGACCTCTTCTGTCGGCGGTGGTGCGGCAGCCGGATCCACGGCCTCGTGCGCGACCAGCCGCTCGCTGAGCCACGCATGCGCCGCGGCATCGCCGCGAGCGAGCAGGCTCTCGAGCGGTGTCCGGCCGAAGTCGCGAGGATCCCGTCCCTGCATGGTTGGAAACGATCCGTCGGCCCGCTGGGGCACGTAGCGGCACCAGAACCCGAAGTGCCACCGCGTGAAGTCGGCGACGCGTGCCAGGCCGTACTCGTCGGTGCCCCAGTGTTCGAGGGCAAAATCGACATACCGGCCGTAGATCGCCAGACGCTCGTCAGCCGTGATGTCGCGGTAACCCTCGACGGCCTCGCGGAAGATCCAGGGCTTGATGAGTGCGCCCCGGCCCACCATCACACCGGCGCACCCCGAGCGCGCGCGGGCCTCGGCGATCTCGTGGGGGAACAGGATATCGCCGTTGCCGACCACCGGGACCGCTACGGCCGCGACCACTTCGCCGACCGCATCCCAGTCGGTCGCGGATCGATAGCGGGCATCCCTGGTTCGACCGTGCACAACAATCGCATCCGCGCCGCCATCGACGGCCGCCCGCGCCTGCTCCACGTGGTTGCGTGACCGCTCATTCCACCCGAGCCGGATCTTGACGGTGATGGGCACACGCTGGACGGATCGCTTCATGGCCTCCACGATGCGCCCGATGCGGACCGGCTGCCGCGAAAGCGCCGCGCCCAGGCCTTTGCTTGTGAAGTAGTCGATGGGGCATCCCACATTGAGATCGACCAGATCGACGCCGTGCGATTCGACCAGCGCGGCGGCCCAGCCCATTTCCTCAGGGTTGGTTCCCACCAACTGCACGCCAAAGAACGGCTCGTCGGGCGCCCGCCGGATCAGGGCGTACTCGCCTCGCCGCTTCTGCTTGAGGCGCCGCGCCACGGTCATCTCGCTCATGGTGACGCGAGCGCCCAGGGCCACGCACAATCGGCGGTATGGGAGGTTGCCCCCCTTCGTGAGCGGCGCCAGAACCACCGCGTCGGTCAGCGTCTCGGCAAGCGGCATGAACTCATCCTACTTGAACGCTGCCGGCGGGGTCGGCGTCTCAGCCGTCTCCTGGCGCACATACATCGTCTGTGAGGGCACGGCGAGCGCCGTGCCGGCCTTCTGCACGATGTCCATGACACCCAGCAGAATCTCCTCCTGCACAGCGAGAAAGGCTTCAAAGTTCGGAACCCTGACGTACGCGAACACCTCGATGTCGAGCGATGATGAGCCGAAGCGGACCAACCGGGCGCGCGAGGTATCTGCCTCGATGCGGGCATCGCCAGAGAGTAACCGGCGGATGCTGGTCAGGACCTGTTCGAGTTGGGTGCGGCTGGTTTCGTAGTGCAACGCAATGGTCGGATTGAGCAGGAACTTGTCGCGCCGGCTGTAGTTCTCGAGGTCCATCGTGGACAGCGTGCCGTTGGGCACGTGCACGAGCGTTCGGCCGAGCGTGCGCAGGCTTGTCGTGCGCAGGCCGACGTCTTCGACCTCGCCGACGTGCTGTCCAAGGCGGCAGAAATCCCCGACGAGCAGGCTTCGATCGCTCAGCACGAAGATGCCGCCGAAGACGTTCTCGAGCGTCTTCTGCGCCGCGAAGGCGATCGCGATTCCGCCGATGCCAAGGCCCGCAAGCGTCGCGCTGAGGTTGACCCCGAAGGCGGCCAACCCGATGAGCAGGCCGAAGGCGAACGCCACCCCTTTCAGGATGCGACGGCCAAGGACATACGCCGATTGGGCGGTGCGTGGATAGGCCGTCTGGAGGCGTTCGCGGACGCGATCCGCGACAAAGTCGACCATGCGCCATAACCACCAGACCAGCCCGGCGAGCAGCAGGATGACGATGAGCCGGTCGTAGTAGTACCGGAAGAGCAGGGGGATGCCGAGTCTCAATGCGATGATGCGATGAAGGGCGATGGTCAGCAGGAACGCCGAGGGCCTGACCAGCGTCGACCAGGCCCGCGACCGCCGGATGGAGCCCGGGCGGTGCCGCATTCGTCTGATGAGACCGACGAGCCAGGCCGCCGCCGCCAGCAGCAGACGCATCATGAAGTACAGAGCGACGAGCAGCACCGTGAGCGCAATCGGCACCCACGCGGGCAGTTCTCCGATTTGGGCCGAGGTCAGCGACTTCGGCAGGCGCCGTTCGAGTTCCGGCAGTCCGCTCTTCTCGTACATCCGTGGAATTTCGGCGACGGTGTCCGCCGCGACGACCCACACCATGGGTCCCGACCGCGGAGCGATGCGAGTGAGGATGATGTCGACGCGCTCGCCATCGGCGAGGACGACCGCGCCGACCTTCTCCCGTTTGGACGGCTGCGTGTCCGAGAGGCTGCCCTGAGGATCGCGGCTCAGCTGATCGATGCTGCCTTCGAACCCGTGATTGAGCACGAAGCGGAGTTGCTCGGCCGCCTCGGTCTTCGTGATCGGCATGCTGTGGCGGGGCCACTGCAGGTACTCGGCGGCGGCGCCGAGGTTGCCCGTCTGCGCGGCAGCCACGAAAGCGAGGAACGAACCCCTTGGCGTCTCGCGGCCAAGCGGGTCGTCAACGACCGTTGGTGCGGATACCGCGGGTTGTGCCGGCTGCGGAATTGCCGGAGCCTTGGCCGACGCTGTCGCGTGGGCAAGGCCACCGGCCAGCAGGATTGCCAGAGCTGGCACCAGGCTGTTCCATCGTTGATGCATCACCGAGCCTCCGTGCCCATTCTACCCGGTGCTCTGGATGCATGGGGGAGACCCGCGGTCTGCGCGTCAGAAGCGCAGGCCTGCCGTGACGTGTGCGCGCGTGCCGCGACCGGATCCGTGCGCCACGTCGATGCCGAGTTGCACAAGCGGTGCGCGGACGTACCAGCCGACGCCCACGCCATAGTGGGGCTTCGTCTCCGAAAGTCGAATGCCGTGGTCGTAAGCCGTACCGGCATCGGCAAACACGGTCAGCCCGCTCTGTCCGAGATTCATCGGCGAATGGAGAGGGATGCGCAGTTCGACCGATGCGGTGGCGAGATTGTCGCCAGCGAACGAACCGGCGCGGAAACCTCGCAGTGTGTCGACTCCACCCAGCAGCGCGTTCTCGTAGACCGGAAGCGGGCGATCGGCCGTCTCCGAAAGCGCCCTGACGGAGAGCACCGTTGAACCGATGAACCCGAGGTACCCGCGCGCTTCAAGGCGATAGCGATTGACCGTGGATCCGGTTTCCGGGCTCAGGCAATTCCACCAGGCGCTTGCGTAGATGGCATTGCGCGGAAACGCCGGGTTGTCGCGTGTGTCGACAATCACGCCCGCGCCGTAGGTCGTGATCCGATCGCGGGTGCTTCCAAATGTCACGTCCGACCACGCGCCGCGCACCCCGAGGCTCGTCGCCTTCCACGCCGGTGTCGCCGCGTTGACCCACACGCTCTTCCTGAAGTCGCGAACGTCAAACGCGGGATTGTTGCGGCTGATGAGCGATGCGCCTGCGTGCAGTCGCCTGAACGGCCCTCCGCCCAGCGTCGTGTCCAGCTCAACGGCGGCCTGGCGCGTTCCGCCCCACGTGAGCGGCACGGCAATCAGTCCCTGTTTGCCAAGCACCCGCACGAAGCTGATCCGCCCGCCGTAGGTCAGACCGTACCCGTCAACGTAATCGAGCGTCGGAAGCAGCATCACGCTGTCGCCGAGCCGCCGGAGTGGATTGGGTACGCCTCCGCCCTTGGCCGTCGAGGGATACTCTTCGACGATGATGATGAGTGCCACCTGGTCGGTTGCAGTGAGCGACCGCAGACGCTTGCGGACCTCAACGGACTGGAACCGGCCGGTCTTCCGCAGGCGTTCGGAAACGGCGTCAATACCGGCCACGTCGATGGGCTGGCCGATCGTCACGCCGGCCAGCGCGAGCACGTCGGCGTCTGGCGTGCGATAGTTGCCGTGGATGCGGACCTCGGACACGGTTTCGGCGGTCTGGGCTGCCGCGCTCGAAGCAACGGCGAGGATAAGCCCGAGCACGAGCGCCGTCGCCATGAGCCGCCGGATCATTTGGCGTCCTTCGGGACATACGCCCGGATCCGCGCGCTCACCTCGCCCTTGCGGTAGTCGTAGAACGATCGGTCGTAGGTGAAGCGGTACGAACCGGTCGCCAGCGTGGCGCCAGCCCGGAAGCTGATCTGCTTCGGCAACCACACATTCTCGAAGTACCGCCCCATCGTCATCGATGCGCGCGCCTCGTCTACGCGTACGACTGTCCGGCCTGGCAGGAACCCGAAGTCCGCGTTGTCGAACGTGTATTTGACGATCTGGCGTTCCTCCGGATCGATCCACATCGTCACCCGCGTGACCTTGTTCATGCTGCGCTCGATCTCCTGATCCATCTCGTCGCCCTTGTCGGACGTCTTCGGCGCGGGCTTCTTTGCCTGGTCCTTCGCCGTCTGATCCGCAGAGGTGACCTTCACGTCGCCCTTGGCATTCACCGAGACGGCCGTGCCGCGCTTCTCCTTGTCGTCCTTGAACATGCGTGACGGGTAGTACTCGACCACCACGACGTCGCGGCCTTCAATTTTTTCGCGTCCGGCAACGTAGTAGTTGCCCGGCTCGAACGGGAACCTCATGAAGTAGGCTTCCGAGATGAACCGCGGCTCGCCGGTTTGTCGAACCACATCGCCCACGCCGACCTCGGCGCTCGGGGCGGGAGCCGCGTCGGCGGCGGCCTTTTTCGCAGCCCGCTCCTTCTGCCGCTGCTCGCGTCGCTTCTCGTCAGCCAGCCACTGCTGCTCATAGCGCTTACGCTCGGCCTCGCCAAGCGTGACGCCGTTGGTCTTCACCGGACTTCGCACGAGGTACCCGTCCCGCACGAACCAGTGGAATTCCCGATCGAGACCATCGAGGCGAAGTCCACCCGGTCCGACGATCAGAAATTGTTCGCGTTCGCTGAGGATGTAGTCGTGGAGGGTGCGCCAATTGTCATTCCGGCGCTCGAGCACCTTCGCCATGAACGCGTCGAGATCGTTCAGTTGGGTAAAGGCTGGCGCGGCTTGCTGCGCATGACCGGCACCCGCTAAGAGCCAGGCGCTGGCGCATGCGATGAAGAGACCGATGGACGCTTTCATCTTCACGGAAGTACTCCCCGGCAGGCATACCGATCCCTGTTGAAGGTAGACGAAGATCGCGGCCGCCTGGTTCAACCGGAGAGCGGGATGCTCACGTCGTGGGCTCGTGGTCTTCCGTCTCTCCGAGGACGTGGTCCAGCGCCGCTACCAAAACGTCGGCGTCGTGCACCGTGAACACAAGCGGCGGCTTGATCTTGAGCACGTTATGGAACGGGCCGTCGGTGCTGACCAGGACGCCGCGATCGCGCATCCGGTTCGCGACGGTCCCAGCCAGAGAGCCCGCCGGGGCGAGTGTCTCGCGGTCGAGCACGAGTTCGACGCCGATAAAGAGGCCAAGACCCCGGACATCGCCGAGGGCACGGTACCGCGACTTGAGATCGCGCAGGCCGGACAGCAGGTGGGTTCCGACCCGGAGCGCCTGATGTTGCAGGCGCTCACGCTCCATGACATCGAGCACGGCCATGCCAATCGCGCACGACACGGGGTTGCCGCCAAAGGTGTTGAAGTACTCCATTCCGTTGGCAAAGGCCTGCGCAATGTCGCGCGTCGTGATCACGGCGCCCAGTGGATGCCCGTTCCCGATCGGCTTTCCGAGCGTGAGGATGTCGGGCACGACGCCCTGGGTCTCGAACGCCCAGACGTGCGTACCGACTCGTCCGAATCCGACCTGAACCTCGTCGGCAATGCACACGCCGCCAGCGTCGCGTACGTAGCGGTACGCCTCGGTCAGATACCCCGGTGGCAGGACAATCTGGCCAGCGCAACTGAGAATGGACTCCGCGATGAACGCGCCAGGCCGACGGCCACGGCTCACGATCGTCTCGACGGCCTGGCCGACGTGCGACGCATACGACTTGCCCGCGTCACGGGCAGGGCGTCGGTACAGGCCTCGGTAGACATCGGGCGTTGGCACCTTGTGGATGTGCGGAGCCGCGCCGCTGCCCCCCGGCCCGTCGAACTTGTAAGGACTGATCTCAACGAGGCTGGTCGTATTGCCGTGGTAGCCGACATCGACGACGATCGTTTCGCGGCTGTCCGTGAAGGCTCGCGCGAGCCGCAGCGCCAGTTCGTTGGCTTCGCTTCCTGAGTTGACAAAGAAGCACACACGAAGCGGGTCGGGCAGCATCGCGCACAAGCGGTCGGCATACTGCGTCAAGGTGTCGTGCAAGTACCGGGTGTTGGTGTTCAACACGGCCATCTGGCGTTGACCGGCTTCGACGACGTGCGGATGGCAGTGGCCGACATGCGGCACGTTGTTGACGGCGTCGAGATAGACCTGGCCATCGGCGTCGTAGAGGTGCTGCATCCAGCCCCGGACGATGGTGAGCGGCCGATGGTACGACACGCTCAATGACGGCCCGATGTGTTCGCGGCGCCCGGCGAGGATGTCGGAGGTCGATCGGCGCGCTGGAGCGGTGACACCACCGGGGATCTGCAGTATCAGGTTGGGATCGGGGCTGAGGCTCAGCCACACCCGTCGCTCGGATGGTCGTGCCACACCCGGATAGTCGCCATGCCGGCTAGGTCCTGAGTGAACAAACTCGTCGCCGAGTTCGTGAATCGAAGGGCCAAGCAGGTCCGTGATGATCTGGAAGTGCAGATGCGGCGGCCAGCCGCCGTTTTCGGCCGGCGTCCCGACGACCGCGATCGGCGTCCCGCGCCTCACCGCCTGACCCTCGCGGAGAGGCTTCACGGATTCTCGGGCAAGGTGGCCGTACAGCGTATAGAAGGCGTCACCGCGCGCTCCCGCTCGATGCTCGAGGATGACCGTCGGCCCGTAGTCGAGTTCGCCGGCATTGTCGGCCACGCTCTTGACGATGCCATCGAGTGGGGCCAGCACAGGTGTTCCTGCCAGAACGAAGAGGTCGGCCCCGAGATGCACGGTCCGCCACGCTGGCCCATCGTTGCCTGGCGTGCTGAAGATATCGCTCGAGTAGAACGCGCGGACCTCGTCATACCGTCCAATCCCGACCGTGGCGCCGGATCTGGCCATTCGGCCGAACAGGTCCCGCGAGAAGGCCTCGACGTCCGCCCACAACCTGGGCGTGCCAGCCTCAGCGCTGCCCACACCGAGATCGAGCACAACCGTCGCGGCGGATCGAGGATCCGGGTCGAGCACGGGACCCATCGCCGATGCAGACGCTCGCAGCCACGAGACCACGCGTGGCGTGGCCGGGTACGGTTCGAGTCCACAGGCGGCCCGAAGCGTGGCGCGAGCGACGGCGGGACTGATGCAGGCGAGACGCGTGAGCGCGTCCCACGCCGGTCGTTCGCTGATGACGAGGTACTGGTTGCCGGGCTCCGCGTGCTGCTGGATGGCGGCATTGACCACGCTGACGGCGAGCCGGCTGCAGATGAGCGGGAAGACGGCGTCAATCTCCGCTTCCGTCAGGCGCCGGGCCTCGTGGTAGCCGGCGACGGCCGAGGCCATGGTGCTGAGCGGATCCGCTTTGTCGAGCAGGGCATAGGCGCAGGCGACCGCCACTTCGTTCACCGTCCAGGTGCGCAGCATGTCGCCGAAATCAACGACCGACACCACCCGGGTGTCGTACGGAGCGACGCCTGCGACCAGCACGTTGTAGTCGTTCGCGTCGTTGTAGATCACACCCACGCGAAGCGATGGTGCCAGCTTCGCGATCTCGGTGTCGGCCCACGCCGCCACGCGCGTCACCAGTTCGCGTCGCGCCGGATCGGCGACGTGCTGGACGTGGTCGCCGATCCAGGAGGCTTTCCGAGGGTCCCATTTGAGATCGCGATCCGTGGCAGGGTGGTCGAATGACTCGAGCGCCGTGTCCAACTGGCCGAGGTATCGGCCGAGGCTGTACACGAGATCCGGCAGATGCGGCGTGGCGTGAGCGAACACCGTGCCAGGCACCCATGTCAGCAATCGGACCTGATGAGACCTCCCGCGATCATCAGTGAGGGCCTCAATGAGACGTCCGGAAAGCGACGGACAGACGCGAGGCAGCGTCAACTCAGGCGCATGCTGAGCCACGTGGCGCAGCGCCTGGTTCTGAAGGTCGAGCGTCTGCGGGTCCTCGGTGGCATTCGAGATCTTGAACACGAAGCGTTCGCCATTTGAGGCGCGCAGCACGAAGTTCTGATCGCGTTCGCTCGGCAGACTTTCCGCAACGGCCGAGAAGCCGTACAACCGCTGCGCGGCGGCAACGGCCTGGTCGCCGGTGAAAGAGGGGAGATCAAACGTGATGGCAGGCACGTCACGCCTCCGTTCGGGGAGCCGGATGATCGGGCGGTCTGCGGGTCACCCAAAACCCAATGGCCAGCACGGCAAGCCAGGGTCCGCCCGCGAGCAGGGTGATGCGGAGATCGGGCACCCACCACGTTGAGATCAAGACCGTGGCAATGGCCACGGCACCGGCGGCGGATGCGAGACGAGCGAACCGAATCCGGCGCACAAGTGTATCGATGGGCTGTGCATCATGATGGCGACGGAACGCGAGATGCGTGACGAAAATCATCAGCCACACGAACAGCGCGCCAAACAGGGCCACACCGAAGAACCAGACATAGGCGGTGACCGGCCACACCGCTCGCACGATGACCGCCGCGCCCAGGCCGACGCTCGACACGAGCAGGGCGCGCAGCGGCGTGCCGTTGATCGTGACGGCGCCGAGCCAGTGCGGCACGTACCCGCCCCGGCCAAGCGAGAACAACGTCCGCGAGATCAGGTACAGGTTGGCGTTCGCGCTGGAGAGCGCGGCGCTCAGCACGACCACGTTCATCAACGACGCGGCGGCGGGGAAGCCGACCTGGCCGAGCACTTTCACGAATGGGCTTTCGCCGACTCCCAGTTCCTGCCACGGCACGAGCCGCACGACCAGGGCGGTTGTCACCAGGTAGATGAGCGAGAGACCTGCGACGAGCCGGAAGAACGCGACGGGGATCGTGCGTTGCGGATCGCGTGCCTCACCCGAGGTGACGCCGACGATTTCGACGCCGATAAGCGAGTAGATCACAAACGGCACCGCCAGCAGCATGCCGGAGAGTCCCATCGGGAACAGGCTCCCGGCGGCCGGGGTCACACCTGATGATGCGCCCAGCAGGCCCGTGACGAGCCCCACGCCGAGTACCACGAAGATCGTGATGGCGACGACCTTGACCATCACAAACCAGTACTCGAACCGACCGAGCGTGGCCACGTCGCGCGAGTTCACGTAGATGAGCGCGACCGAGAAGGCGACGATCCACACCGCGCCCGGAATGGCGGGAAACCAGTAGCCCATGTAGATCGACACCGCCACCATGTGACCGCCCGTCGCGACAATCTGCATCAGCCAGTAGCTCACCCGCACGGCGTAGCCCGCAAACGGAGAGATGTACATCTCGGCATAGACGCCGAAGGACCCGGCCGTCGGATGCTGGACGCACATCTCCGTTAGCGCCGCGCCGAGCAACAGCGCCACGAAGGCGCCGATCGCATAGGAGGCGACCACCGCGGGTCCGGCAACGTTGACCGCGAGGCCGCTGCCCAGGAACAGGCCGGTACCGATCGCACCGCCCACCGCCATCATGGCCTGCTGGCCGGCGCTCAACTCACGTGAGAGCACTTGCTCGTTGCGGACGCGGGGGTCGGATGAGGAGTCAGTCATGGGTTGCCGGACAATAGCGCGGCGCGTGATTCCCGTCAATTCACCCGCAGATCCGACTCAGAAATTCCCGGACGATCGGCTGCTGCGCTTCGTGTTCAAGCAGGAACGCGTCGTGGCCGTATTCGCTCGACAGTTCGCGATACTCGGCGGTGCGACCCGCCTGTCTGAGCGCGGCGGCGACAGTGGCCAACTGATAGGGCGGATACAACCAGTCCGACGAAAACGTCAGGAGCAGAAACGCCGCTTCGGTCGCTTCGAACGCGTCCGCCAGCGACCGACGCCCGGCCTCCAGGTCGAAGTAGTCGAGCGCCTTCGATAGGTACACCAGCGAATTAGCGTCGAAGCGATCGACGAAGCTGCGGCCCTGATAATCGAGATACCGCTCCACCTCGAACTCGGGTCCAAGGCTGTAGCCCGGGCCACTCTGTCCGAGGCGTCGCCCGAACTTCCGTTCCATTCCGGGATCGGACAGATACGTGACATGGCCAATCATGCGCGCGACCGAGAGCCCGTCAGCCGGCCGCTCGCCATCGTAGTACTCGCCGCCGCGCCAGTTGGGATCGGCCGTGAGGGCACGGCGGGCGATCTCATCGAACGCAATCTGCTGGGCGGAGTGCCGGTGCGTCGTGGCCAGCGCGACCACGGAACGCACGGTCTCCGGGAACGACACCGCCCATTGAAGGGCCTGCATGCCGCCCATCGAGCCCCCAGCTACGGAGACAAGGCACGAGATGCCCAGTCGATCGACGAGCGCCTTCTGCACCCGCACCATGTCGGCAATGGTCACGAAGGGAAACCGGCTGCCATATGGACGTCCCGTGCCGGGGTCGGGCGAGGCAGGCCCCGTCGTGCCGTAGCAGCTTCCGAGGACATTGGTGCACAGGACACAGAAGCGGTCGGTGTCGAAGGCGCGCCCGGGGCCGATCGCCGCGTCCCACCAGCCTGGCTTCCGGGCGCCCGGGTGCCAGCCCGCCGCGTGCGCGCCGCCCGACAACGCGTGGCACACCAGGATGACGTTGTCTCTGGCCGCACTCATGGCGCCGTATTGCTCGAACGCGACCGTGACCGACTCCAGGCGCCGGCCGCAGTCGAGTTCAAGCCCGTCCTCGAAGACGCGCAGCGTCTCGGTCTCCACGATCCCGATACCGGCGCCAGAGGTCGTGATCACGCCGCCTCCGTCTCACGCCTCGCGGCGGCAATCGCCTGTTCCAGATCCGCGATCAAGTCGGCGGCGTCTTCAATGCCAATCGACAGACGGATGAAATCATCAGGCACACCGACCGCCGCGCGCTCCTCGCCCGACAACTGCTGGTGCGTCGTCGACGCCGGGTGAATCACCAGACTCTTCGCGTCGCCGATGTTCGCCAGGTGGCTGAACAGGCGTACGGAGTTGATGAACCGTTTCGCCGCCTCGAACCCTCCGCGGATGCCGAAGCCGATAATCGCGCCGGCGCCAGACGGGAAGTACCGACGCGCGCGCGCCTCGTCGGGGTGGCCGGCCAGACCCGGATAGTTCACCCACGCGACATCAGGATGCTTCTCCAGCCACTCGGCGACGCGTATCGCGTTGGCGCAGTGCGCCGCCATGCGGTATGGGAGTGTCTCGATGCCTTGGAGAAACAGGAAGGCATTGAAGGGTGACAAGCAAGCGCCGAGATCGCGCAGCCACTGCACGCGGGCCTTGGTGATGAATGCCGCGCCCGGCGCCACCGCGCGTTCGTGGGTGCCGAACAGATCCCAGAAGACGATCCCGTGGTACGAGGGGTCCGGCTCGGTGTATTCGGGGAACCGTCCGTTGGCCCAGTTGAAGCGGCCGGCATCCACAATGGCGCCCCCGATGGAGGTGCCATGTCCGCCCAGGAACTTCGTGAGCGAGTAGACGATGATATCGGCGCCGTGGTCAAAGGGCTTGAAGATGTGCGGCGTCACCGTGTTGTCGACGACAAACGGCACGCCGGCGTCGTGCGCCACGCGGGCAATCGCATCGACATCATCCACGTTGTTCTTCGGGTTGCCGATCGATTCCGTGTACACCAGCCGGGTGTTCTCATCGATGGCACGCGCCACATTGGCCGGGTCGGATGAATCGACGAAGCGCGTCTCGATTCCCAGGCGTTCGAGCGTGTAGTGGAACAAGTTGTACGTGCCGCCATACAGGAAGCGCGTGGAGACGATGTTCTGCCCCGTACGGGCCAGGGCCAGCACGACCGTCGTGATGGCCGCCTGGCCGGACGCGAGGGCAAGAGCGCCGACTCCGCCGTCCAGTTCGGCCAACCGGCCTTCGAGCACATCGGTGGTCGGGTTGCCGATGCGTGTGTAGATGTGACCGGGCGCCTGCAGCGCGAATAGCGCCGCCGCGTGGTCCGCCGATTCGAAGACGTACGACGAGGTCTGATAGATCGGCACCGCGCGGGCGCCAACCGCGTTGTCGGGGGACTGGCCACCGTGCAGGGCCAGCGTGGCGGGACCAAACGATGAGGGAGATGTAGACATGAGCAATCCTCCTGGAGCACCTGCCGGGCTGTTCTGCCCGGCGGCGACGCCGCCGTTCATCGGTCGGCGTCAAACAGGGGCAGAGCGACCGCGCTGCGGCCGGCGCCGGCCGCCGGTCGGAACGCCTCGATCGCCCGGTTGAGTTTCAGATGGCTGCACGACGAAACAAGCGCGGCAAAGCGCGACCCGCTCGAGCAACGCTCCTGCCACACGCGTTCCGGCCTGATGCCGGCTTGGTCGAGCACGCTCGCAAGGTCGGATGCGAGTGTGGGATCGGTGACGGTCGACGGGTCCGGCAGACTGACGCGCACGTAGTGACGAGCGTCGAAGTCGCGTTCGACGCGCGTGACCGCGGTAGCCGACCACGCACGCGGTGCCACGACGCCGGCCGCAATCGCCAGCAGATCGGAGACGACGGCGATGGCCGTCGCGTCGCCCCCGGCGCCCTGGCCGGCAAACACCGTCTGGCCGCTGCGTTCGCCGCGCACGAGCACGACGTTCTCCGACCCGTTGGCCCGAGCGAGCCACGACTGCCCATCGACCAGCGCGGGCAACACGCCGGCCGCGACGCCGCCACTACGAGCATCTGAGCGGTCGGCCCACGCGATCTGGCGCACGACGTACCCGAGTTCGTCCGCCAGCGCGTGGTCGCCCGCATCCACGGCGCGGATCGACTCGGTCGGGATATCGGCGGGCCGCAGATACCCATCGAATCCAATCGTCGCCAGGATGGCCAGTTTCGCGCGCGCATCGATCCCATCCAGATCGGCGGACGGATCCTGCTCGGCCAGTCCTCTGGCCTGCGCGTCGGCGACGGCGTCGCTCATCGACACGCGCCGCTGCGCCATTTCGGTGAGCACGAAGTTACAGGTGCCGTTGACGACACCGACGATGCGCGTGAGGTGATCGCTGCTGAGGCCGTCCTGTACGCCGCGGATTACCGGCACGACGCCGCCGACAGCCGCCTCGTACCGGAGCGACTGCCCGGTCTGCCGCGCCAGGGCGATCAGCTCTCGGCCATGCTCGGCGATCACCTGCTTGTTGGCGGTGACGACGGAACGCCCCGCGCCAAGCGCGCCTGCGATCCACGTTCGGGCCGGCTCGATGCCCCCAATCACCTCGACGAAGATGTCGGTTCCCGTCTTGATCAGCGTCTCGACATCGTCGGTCCATACGACACCGGGCGGCACCCAGCCGGCAGCGGCGCGGGCAAGCGCCACGCGGCGGGTGCAGATCCCGGCGAGACGGAGGTTGGGATGGCGCTTCTCGCACAGGATGCGTGCGACCGAGCGGCCGACCGTGCCGAATCCGGCGAGACCGATCGTGAGTGGTGTGCGTGTAGCGCTCATGCCCAGATCTCCTGCGATGCTGCGGTCAGACCGGTCCTGATGGCGGCGCCCGCCGCTTCGCCTCCGTGTCCGGTGGAGTCGCGCCCAGTGCCGACTCCCACTCCGCTGCGCTCGTGCTCGAAGAACCGAGCGTGTAGCTGGGACATCGCGCGAACCACTCTTCGTTCTGCGACCACGACGGCGAGGTGGCAGGCGCCCGGAGCGTGGACGACCAGATGCAGTGGAATGCCCTCGAGCGCGCGTGCAGGGTTGCCGCGCTCAGCGAGACGTCCGATTTCGATCAGCACGTCGGTCACGCCAGCCAGAGCCGACACGACCACACCCTGGGGCCGCCGCTCGCGCGCGACGATCGTGGCGACGCGGTCGATCGCCGCGGAGTGAGCGACCGACGAGCCTCCGAATTTCAGGATTACCATGGGGTCACTCCGTCCAGCAGCCAGCCGTCGTGGGCCAACAGTTCAGCGTTGAGAATGGCGGCGCCTGCGGCGCCTCGCACGGCGTTGTGGCCCAGCGCGACCAGCTTGTAATCGAGTACCGGGCAGCGGCGGAGGCGTCCGACCGACACCGCCATCCCGTTCTCGCGGCCGGCATCGAGGCGTGGTTGTGGTCGGTTTGCTTCCGAGAGGTAGACGATGGGATGACGCGGTGCCGTGGGGAGATCGGCGGCCTGCGGGCGCCCCGAAAACCCCGCGAGCGCTGCGATCAGATCCTGACTATCGGGCGCGGAGTCGAACGCGATAGAAATCGACTCTGTGTGGCCGTCGGCGACGGGCACGCGGGTGGCCTGTGCGCTGACCGCCACCGGGTGGTCCACCACCCGGCCACGATCGATGACGCCGAGGATCTTCGGCGTTTCGGTTTCGATCTTCTCGTCCTCGCCGTCGATGAACGGCACGACGTTGCCGAGCAGGTCCCACGACGCGACGCCCGGGTACCCGGCGCCGGACGCGGCCTGGAGCGTCGTGACCAGGGCGCGCCGCGGACCGAAAGGTCGGCAGGCCGCGAGGACCATGGCCAGGAACACCGTGGAGCAGTTCGGGTTCGTGACGATGGCGCCCCGCCAGTTGCGAGCGCGGCGCTGGGTGGCGACAAGCGAGAGGTGGTCCGGGTTGATCTCGGGCACCACCAACGGCACGTCGGCGTCGAGCCGGTGGGTGCTGGCGTTGCTCACCACGACGTGGCCCGCGGCGGCAAACGCCGGCTCGAGCTGCGCCGCCACCGTCGCGTCGAGCGCGGAGAACACGAGGTGCGTGGCCCGTCCCGGGATCGGCCGTTGGATCTCGAGATCCCTCGCCGAATCAGGTATCGGATCAGCGAGTCGCCACGGCTGGTCACCGTATCGCTGGCCTGCAGAACGCTCGCCTGCCGCCAGCCACCTCACCCTGAACCAGGGGTGGCCCGCGAGCCGGCGGACCAGATGCTGTCCCACCATCCCCGTGGCGCCGAGAATGCCGACGTCCCAGCCTGTCTGCGTCATCGCGTCCTGCTCCTTTGCGGGGGGCCCGGACTGTCGGTCCCGCCGTACATGAAAAAACCCGCCGACTGGCTGCCCAGGTCGGCGGGTTCTCGTGGTCCGTATGGTCTCAGGTCTGCTGTGCTAAGGGCCGGACACGATCCTCCCACCGATGCTGGTCATTCGCATGGCCATCATCGGCATGGACATCGTGGCCGGGCGAGGGGAGAGGAACCGTGTTGCCATCTGAGGAAGGAGTCTACCGGACAGCAGAGAGGTCTGTCAACAGATTTGTATCCACGTATATCTATCCATGGATGTTGAGGACAGAACGGGCTCGGCCGCAGCATGTCGTGACCTTGCGTCCACTGCCGCACGGCCGATAATGCTGAAGTCTTGGTATGCTGTCGCCCTGAGGTAACCGCCATGGCTCTGCGTCGAGTGGTCCACGAACCGTTTCACGTCGAACCCCATCTGCTCGGCCAGCCGCGGGCTTCGGCCCGATAAGCGAGAATACGAACACGGTACGCGTGATGAATCACTTGATGCTCTTCTTGTTCGCGCTCGGGCTTGGGGTCGTCGCCGCGATCCCCCCGGGCGGTTGTCAGGTGGAGATGGCCAAGCGTGCGGTTGGGGGGCACCTGCACGCCGCATGGATGGTCGTGTGCGGCTCGGTCACCTCCGATCTGATCTATGGAGCGATCGCCCTGTTTGGCGTGGCGCCGTTTCTCGAGTACCCGCGAGTGTCGTTGGCGTTCAAGGTGGTGGGAGCCGTGCTCCTGTGGGTGCTGGCGTATCTGACCTATCAACAGTCGCGGCATCCTCAACACCTGGCGCTGGCCAATTCCGCGTTGAAGAGCCGGCGCTGGGCGTATCTGACCGGGTTCTCGCTGGGGTTGAGCAATCTCCCGATCGTGCTGAGCTGGTTGCTGGGCGTGTCATTGGCGCGCCAGATGGGGCTGGCTTCCCCGTTGACCAGCCCGTCGAAGATCGTGTTCCTGGCCGGAGTCGCTGCCGGACTTGGCAGCTATCTCTCCGTACTGGCGGTCGTCTTGCACCGCGCCAAGCACTCCATCCCGGTCCATGCGCTGGGGCGCGTGTATTACTGGCTTGGGATCGCGCTCTTCTGCCTCTCGTTTTACTTTCTCTACGGCGTCGTGAAGTACTTCAATCCGGCCATCTGACCCTCCACGGGAGTCCCGGAGACAGCACACACGTTCCGGCCAGGAAAATCCGCCGCCTCCGTGATGCCCGGTCAGCGTGATGGATGCGGATTCAATTCGCCCGCCTCGATGCGCACCGCCAGCGCATTCTCCTTTGGCGGAAGCGGGCACGTCGCGTACGGCGTAAAGGCACACGGCGGGCTGTGCGCCTTGTTGAAGTCCAGCACAACTTGGCCGTTCGATGGCATGTCGGCGTAGAGGAACCGTCCGCCGGGGTACGTGTCTTTGCCCGTCGTCAGGTCGCGGAATACGAAGAACAGTTCCCGGGCATTCGGGCCATCCAGAACCGCGTGCAGGCGGTACTGACGGCCGCCCAGCGTGAACTCCGCATAACCAGGACTCGGCCAGGGATCCACGTCGCCGAGCACATTGGCAATCATGATCGACGTCGGCTTGGGATGAACCACGAAGCGCGCCGTCACGCGGTAGGATTGCGCGATCGGGAACCACTGGACACCACGAAAATCGCGACGGGCCTGGCTGTTGGTATCCCGGACACGTACCCCGTATCTCTGGCCGCGCTTGATCACGAACATCGTGACGGTGCCGATCGAGACCTTGTCGTAGCGTCCCGGCTGAGCGTTGAGCGCCTGGACGGTGGCCGGTTTGCCATTGATACGGACGTCTACCTGCGGCGCCGGCTTGAAAGTGATCGTCCCCGACGAGTAGACGAAATCGCCAATCCTCGACGGGGCCGAGCCCGCCGCCAGAGCAACCCGACACACCGGGTCGGTTCCCGCGCAGTTGGTGCCATCCTGAAGCCAGAACAACCCGACCAGCGTGAGCCACCCGTCGTCGGTCTTGAGCGCCGCCTCGCGCTCGCTGCGCCAGTGACCGATGTCGCGAGCATAAGCTTGAGCGGCGGGTGAGGCCAGCGCAGCGGCTGGGGCCTGCACATTGGGCGCGACGGCCTTCGCGCGTGGGGCCTGCGCGGCGGCGACAATCGGCAACAGGCCGCCGATCAGGAGGACCGCCAGGGCTGTCCGACGTTGACGTGTCGATGAGCCGTGGATAATTCGATGCATCATCACCTGATTCTAGTCCCGTGGACAACCCGCGCTCTGCCGCAAAGACGGACAGTCTCGCCATCGGTCCTGTCAGTGTGTCACGCCTGGGATCGCCGGGCTCCAGCCCGGCCCCAGGAACGGCGAACGCCGCTACGTCACCAGCGTGGTGGGCGCCGCGCCGGCATCGTAGTCCTTGTCGCCGACGATGCGCGCGAGTTCGCGCATCACCGCGTCGACTTCGTCCATCGTGTTGTAGAAGTGCGGCGACACGCGAATGCCCACGCCTGGCCGGTAGTCCACCACGTAGTCGCGAGCCTTGAGCGCCCGCGACACGCGTGTCGCGTCAGGCACGTCGACGGCGACGGTGCCCGCCAGTCGCCTGGGGTCGCGGGACGCCACCGACGAGAATCCATATTCGTCGACGAGGTCGAGCAGCCGCCTCGTCATCGACGTGGACGCATCGCGAATCCGGTCGACGCCGACCTGCTGGATGATGTCGAGACCCGGGAGCGCCGCGTAGTACGCCGGGATGGCCGGCGTGCCGTTCATCATTCCCATGCCGTCTTCCCGCAACGCACCGTCATCGATGTCGAATTCGAACGGACGCTTGTGCGCCACCCAGCCCGTCAGGCCCGGGGCCCGCTCCGACTTGATCCACGGCGCGGTGTAGAGGAACGCGTTGCCGGGTCCCCCGCATAGCCACTTGAGGCAGCCGCCCACGAAGAAATCCACGCCCATCGTCGCGACATCGACCGGGATGATCCCCGCCGACTGGTAGCCGTCGAGGATGACCACGGCGCCCACCTGGTGTGCGCGTTCGATGACGGGGGCGGGGTCGACGATGTACGAGCTACGGAAGAGGACGTGGGAGAGGGCGACCACGGAGGTGCGATCGTCGACGGCCGACGCGATGCGCTCTCCAGGCACGGACAAATCGTCGAGCGCCGGCACGATCTTCAGCTCGAAGCCGAGCGCTTCCTGCGCGCGATAGAGATAGACCATCGACGGAAAGTCCATCTCGGTGCAGACGATCCGGCGACGGCGGCCATCAGGGTGCAGGCACGAGAGCGCCACCGCCGACGCGGTCGTCACGTTCTCGTGCATGCTGACCGATCCGATCGGCGCGCCGATGATGCGCGCCACGCGGTTGCCCACATCATTGGCCAGCTCCCACCAGCGCTCTTCCCACGCCCGCACGCCGCGCGTGGCCCACGTGTCGGCGTACTCGGCGAGCGAGCGGGCCGCGGCGCGTGGCATCGCGCCAAGCGAGTTGCTGATCATGTAGACCGATCGCGCGAGGATCGGAAACTCGTCGCGCCAGCGGGTCAGGTCATCCATATGAGCCAGCGAACCTGTCATGCCGCAGGATACTCGATACGAGGATCTGAATGTACAGGCGGCGATCAGTGGAGCGGGGCATCAGACTGCCCGGCGTCACGACGCCGTAGACTTGACGGGTCGTTCCATATCAGACTGGGTTTCTCATTCACGGAGCGACCCGGCTTGCGCGGCAGGCAAGTTCCTGCCGCTCGTGGTCGGGGTAAGGTTCTGAACCGTATGTCGATGGAAGGCTGGCGAGGCTGGGACGACTACGCGCGGTTCTACGACTGGGAGAATGCCCAGACGATGGGGCGGCGCGACGTGAAGTTCTGGCAGCAGATGGCGCGAAAATGCGGCGGGCCCGTGCTCGAACTGGGATGCGGCACGGGACGCGTGTCGCTGCCCATGGCGCGCACCGGCGCACGCGTCGTTGGCGTCGATCGATCCGCGTCGATGCTGGCGCGGGCGCGCAAGCGGACGAGGCTGTCGAAACTCGGTGCGCATCTGCACCTGGTTCGCGGCGACATCCGGTTCCTGCCGTTCACGGCTGCAAGCGTCTCTCTGGTCGCCGCACCCTACGGCATCATGCAATCGTTGCTGGATGACGACGCGCTTGATGCCACGCTGGCCGCGGCGTATCGGGTGTTGAAGAAGGGTGGCACGTTCGCCATCGACATGGTGTCCGATCTGGTGTCGTGGCAGGAGTATGATCGCCGCGTGAAGCTGCGCGGCACCATGCGCGGGAGCCAGGCGCACATCACGCTGGTCGAATCGGTCCGCCAGGATCGCTCGCGTGGCGTGACGGTCTTCGACCAGGAGTTTGTCGAACGGCGTGGTTCGCGCCGGCACGTTCACGCCTTCTCGATCAGCTTCAGAACCGTCTCGGTCCAGGAGATGACCCGCCGGCTCGAGCAGGCCGGCTTCGCCGTGTCGGCCGTGCTGGGCGACTACGATGGCGGCCCCTGGGACGTCCGGGCGGATGTCTGGCTGATCGTGGCGCGCCGTCCCGGCTAGCGAAAATTGGGTCAGACCCAATTTCTCATGTCAGTCTCATTATCGCGGGTCTTTTTCCGAGCATTTATTGCAGTTTTTGCAACATTGCCGCCTGACGCCTGCAGGCGCTGACCCCGGAAGAGGACAGGGGTCCAACGGATAATGGGGTCAGCAGGGGATGTTGGGCGGATATTGGGTCAGACCCAATTTCTCATGTCAGTCTCATTTTGGGGAGGATGCCGTGAATGTGATGGTGGATGTTACCGTGGTGCCGATTGGGGTCGGCGTGTCGCTCTCGAGTTATGTCGCCGCGTGCGAGAAGGTGTTCAAGGACGCCAAGCTGTCGTCCCGCCTTCACGCGTTCGGCACCAACATCGAGGGCGAATGGGACGACGTGTTCGCGGCCATCAAGCGATGCCACGAGGTCGTCCACCAGATGGGCGCGCCGCGCATCTCGACAGTGATCAAGGCCGGCACCCGCGTCGACAAGTCCCAGACGCTCGACGACAAAGTGCGCAGCGTCGAACAGAAACTGACGAATCACTAGCGCGCTGGCGCGTCGGCGCGTCGGCGGGACCTACGCTGGAGCCGGGTCCTTCTTCCTGCGTCGTGCCTGCGCCGGTCGCTTGGGCGCTCTCCCGGCCTTAACGGTTGGAAGCCGCATGAACACCTCCTCCAGCCGCTTGCGGGCCGCGACGGTCTCGGCGTCGGTCGTGCCGGCGGCGGCTCTGGCTTCCACCCCAATGCGGTTGCCGCATGGGGGCCCCGGTTGTCTGGCCTCGCGTCGGTTGGCTATGCTAGGATAAACACGCACTTTTTCGGCCGTTTTCTTTGAGTTTTTGCTGGAGTTTCCCCATGTCTGGCCATTCCAAGTGGGCGACCATCAAGCACAAGAAAGGCGCCGCTGATGCCAAGCGGGGCCGCACGTTCACCCGGATCATTAAGGAATTGACGGTGGCCGCCCGCGGTGGCGGCGGCGACCCCGATACCAATCCGCGCTTGCGCACCATCATCGTGGAAGCGAAGCAGGCGAACATGCCCGCCGACAACATCAAGCGGGCCATCCGGCGCGGCACCGGCGAAGAGCCCGGCGTCCAGTACGAAGAAATCACCTACGAGGGCTACGGCCCGGGCGGCGCGGCGCTGCTCATCGAGACAATGACCGACAACAAGAACCGGACCGTTGGCGAGCTCCGGCACCTGCTCGGCAAGTACGGCGGCAACCTCGGCGAGACCAACAGCGTCCGCCGAATGTTCGAGAAGAAGGGCTACATCGTCATCGAGAAGGCGAAGGCCGTCGAAGACACGCTGATGGCCGCGGCACTCGACGCCGGCGCCGACGACCTGCGCGACGACGGCGACAGCTGGGAAGTGCTGAGTGCACCTGAGGTGTATCCCACCGTCAAGGAGGCGATCGACAAGCTCGGCATCGAGTTGGTCTCGTCGCAGGTGTCCATGCTCCCGACTATCTACGTCTCGCTTGAGGGCAGGGCGGCCCAGAGCATGATCAAACTGCTCGACCTGCTCGAGGAGCACGACGACGTGCAGCACGTGTGGTCGAACGCGGACATTGCGGAGAAGGACATCGAGGCCTCCTACGCGTGAAGGTGTTTGGCATCGACCCCGGCTCCGAACGCACGGGTTACGGCTGTATCAAGACTGATGGCAGCCGGCATGCGCTGGTCGCATGCGGCGCGATTGCCACATCCCCTAAAGCCGCGTTTCCCGACAAGTTGCTGACGATTCACAAGGCGCTCGGCCGGTTGCTCACGGAGCACCGACCGGACTGTGTCGCCATCGAAAACGTGTTCTACGCGAAAAACGTGCGAAGCGCGCTGAAGCTGGGCCATGCGAGGGGCGTGGCGCTGCTTGCCGCCGTCGAGGGCGGCTACCCGGTATTCGAGTACGCCCCGGCCGAGATCAAGCGGGCTGTTGTCGGCTACGGCCGCGCCGAGAAACACCAGGTCGGCGAGATGGTGCGGCTCATGCTGGGGCTGGCCGACGTGCCGACACCGCATGACGCGGCTGACGCGCTGGCGGTGGCCATCTGCCATGTGCACGCGAGCGGCGGGCCGGTGGCCGCGCTCGCGGCCGCTTCGAAGCGGGGTACCCGCGGGCCGAAGAGCTGGCGTGAGTATCGCCCATGATTGCGTTCTTGCGTGGCCGGCTGGCCGAGAAACAGCCGAACCGGATTATCGTCGACGTCGCCGGCGTGGGCTACGACGTCTCGGTGCCGCTCTCCACGTTCTACAAGCTTGGCGAACCGGGTGGGGAGGTCGCGCTCCGCATCCACACGCACGTGCGTGAAGACGCCCTGGCGCTCTACGGGTTCGCGACGGCGTTCGAGCAGCAGATTTTCGAGCGGCTGATCGCGACAAGCGGCATCGGGCCGAAGCTGGCGCTGGCGGTGCTCTCCGGAATTGAGCCGGCCGACCTCGTGCGCGCCGTCCAGACCGGGGATGTCGTACGGTTGACGGCGATTCCCGGCGTCGGGAAGAAAACAGCGGAGCGCATCTGCCTCGAACTCAAGGATCGGCTGCCGACCGACATCGGTCTCGATCCTGACGCGGGCCGGGAGGCCGATAGACCAGGCGAGGATCTGCGCCGCGACCTGCTCTCGGCGCTTCTGAACCTGGGGTATCATCGGCCTCTTACGGAGAGAGCTGTGGACGCGGCGCTCAAGCGCGTTGAATCGCCGACCTTTGAACTGGCGCTTAAACAGGCGCTGCGCGAACTGGCGCGCCTGAGCTGACAAGATGCCTGACGATCGTCTCGTTACACCGGTACGCGAAGACGAAGACACGGTCTTCGAAGCCGGGCTTCGGCCACGGACACTCGACGAGTACATCGGCCAGGACCGGGTGCGCGAAAACCTCCAAGTGTCGATCACCGCGGCCAAGCAGCGGAACGAAGCGCTCGATCACGTGCTGGTGTACGGTCCGCCGGGCCTCGGCAAGACGACGCTCGCGTACGTGATTGGCAACGAGCTTGGCGTGCAGGTGCGATCGACGTCAGGTCCGGTACTCGAGAAGCCAGGCGATCTGGCCGCGATCCTGACCAACCTCAAGGAGCGCGAAGTCCTCTTCATCGACGAAATCCACCGCATGGCGGCGACGATCGAAGAGATCCTCTATCCGGCGCTCGAGGACTACGAACTCGACATCATGATTGGTCAGGGCCCGGGCGCCCGGTCGGTCAAGGTGCCGCTGCAGAAGTTCACGTTGATTGGAGCGACGACGCGCGCGGGGCTGCTGACATCGCCGTTGCGGAGCCGGTTTGGCATCGTCCACCGTCTCGATTTTTACGGCGACCACGACCTCGAGGAAATCGTGCGGCGCTCGGCGCGTATCCTCGGCGTGACCACCAGCGATGAAGCGGCGCGCGAGATCGCGCGGCGATCGCGCGGGACTCCACGCATCGCGAACAGGCTGCTGCGACGCGTGCGCGACTACGCTCAGGTGCGTGCCAATGGGAACATCACCGCCGAGACGACCAGGGCGGGATTGGCCATGCTCGAGGTGGACGAACATGGCTTCGACGAGATCGACCGCCGTCTGCTCCGCACGATCATCGACAAGTTCGGCGGCGGGCCGGTCGGCGTCAACACGATTGCGGCGGCGATTAGCGAAGAGAAGGATGCGATCGAGGACATCTACGAGCCGTTTCTGATCCAGCGCGGCTTCCTTGATCGCACGCCGCGGGGACGCGTGGCGACGGCCCGCGCCTACGAATATTTCGGCCTCAAGGCCCCAGGAAGGGATCCGGGACTGTGGTGAACGGAAACACGATCCGACCGACGCGCATCAGTTCGCTGGCGACCTATGTGCCGCCTGGCATCCTCGACAACAAGAAGCTGAGCCTGATGGTCGACACGACCGACGAGTGGATTCTCCAGCGCACGGGCATCCACACCCGGCACATCGTCGACAAGGGTGTAGCGACATCAGATCTGGGCAAAGAGGCCGCGTTGAAAGCCATTGCGCAGGCGGGGCTCACGCCGGCCGACATCGATCTGATCGTCGTGGGCACGACGACACCCGACATGCTTTTTCCGAGCACGGCAGCGCTCATCCAGAACAAGATCGGCGCGGCCGGGTGCTGGGGCTTCGATCTGGCGGCGGCCTGTTCGGGCTTCACGTTCTCGGTGGGCGTGGCCAGCCAGATTGTGTCAACCGGCAAGAGCAACCACGCGCTGGTGGTCGGGGCCGATGTGATGTCGAGCATCATCGACTACACGGACCGGACGACCTGCGTGCTGTTCGGCGACGGCGCAGGCGCGGTCGTGGTGGAAGCGGCCACCGAGGACGGGCTGCAGATCATCGGTTTCGAGCACGAGATTGACGGAAGCGGCGCGGCGGCCTTGCAGATGCCCGCCGGTGGCAGCCTGCGACCGGCGTCGCACGAGACGGTGGACCAGCGCCTGCACTTCGTGAAGCAGGAGGGCCAGACGGTCTTCAAGTTCGCCGTGCGCAAGACCGAGGAAATCAGCCGCCGCATCCTCGAGAAACACGGCTTCAGCGCCGAAGATGTGGCCCTCTTCGTGTCGCATCAAGCCAATCGGCGCATCATCATGTCGGCCGCCGATCGCCTCGGATTCCCCGAGTCGAAGGTGATGCTCAACATCCAGCACTACGGCAACACCACCGCCGCGACCATTCCCCTCGCTCTCGAAGACGCCATCAAGCAGGGGCGATTGAAGAAGGGCGACTTGGTGCTGCTCGCGTCTGTTGGCGCCGGCTTTACCGTCGGGTCGGTGCTGTTGCGCTGGGCGTTCTAATCAACCAATCCACGTGAAGGTCGCCGACTTCTCGTTCGACCTGCCGCCTGATCTCGTTGCGCAGTTTCCGCCCGCCGAGCGTGGCGCGTCGCGCCTGCTCGTCGTCGATCGGGCATCCGGGACGTGCACGCACGCAACCATCGGTGACCTGCCGCAATTCCTGCGCGCGGGCGACCTGCTCGTCTTCAACAACACGCGCGTCTTTCCGGCGCGGCTGCTCGGCACACGCGAGCCAGGCGGTGGCGCCGTCGAGGTGCTGCTGGTCTCGCGCCTCGACGACGAACGCTGGGAAGCGCTGGTGCATCCAGGGCAGCGCCTCAAGCCCGGTCGCCGGTTGCGGTTCGAGCGCGGTGGCCGCGTGCTGCACGCCGAGGTACTGGCGCAGCGGTTCTTCGGTCGCCGCGAAGTCCGGTTGTGGACCGACGAGCCGTATCCCGTGATGGATGTGATCGAGTCGATCGGCCACATCCCGTTGCCGCCCTACATCAAACGCGCAGATCTCGATCTCGACCGCGACCGCTATCAGACCGTTTTCGCCCGCGAGCGCGGGTCGATTGCCGCGCCCACCGCGGGGCTGCACTTCACCGGCCCCCTGCTGGCGCATCTTGACGCCGCCGGCATCGAACGCGCGGAGATCACACTTCACGTGGGCTACGGCACGTTCAAGCCGGTTCGAGTCGACGAGGTCGAGGCCCACACGGTCGATGCAGAGCATTACGAGATCGGGCCCGACGCTGCCGCCCGCATCACTGCCGCGCTCGACGCCGGTCGCCGGCTCGTCGTGGTTGGCACCACGACGACGCGCGCGGTCGAGACGGCGGTGGCGCGCGGTGACGGCCGCGTCGAGGCAGGAGCGGGCGAGACCGATCTGTTCATCTACCCGGGTTACCAGTTCCGAGCCGTTGGGGCGCTCGTCACCAACTTTCATCTTCCCTCGTCTTCGCTTTTGATGTTGGTAGCGGCGTTCGGTGGGCGGGAGACTGTTCTGGCCGCATACGCCGAGGCCGTCGGCGAGCGCTATCGGTTCTACAGCTACGGCGACGCAATGTTGATCGTCTAGAAAAGGGAGAGCACATGCCGCATACGCACCACACCGAGCATCACTTCACCGCCGGCGAGACCGTTCGCGACGTGGTGATCGGGATGTCCGATGGCCTGACGGTGCCCTTCGCGCTGGCCGCCGGATTGTCGGGCGCGGTGGCCGCATCACGCCTTATTGTCACGGCCGGGCTGGCCGAGGTGGCGGCTGGATCGATTGCCATGGGCCTTGGTGGCTATCTGGCGGCTCGCAGCGATGCCGAGCACTATGCCTCCGAGCGTCGGCGCGAAGAGCGGGAAGTGGTTGAGTTGCCCGAACGCGAAGTGGCCGAGGTCTTGGAGGTGCTGCACGCGTACGGGATTGACCAGGAGGCGAGCGCTCCGGTGGTCGCGGCGCTCAAGGCGCGGCCCAAGGCGTGGGTCGACTTCATGATGAAGTTCGAACTCGGGCTCGAGGAGCCGGATCCGCGTCGGGCGCTGCATAGCGCCGTCACAATCGCGGGGTCGTACGCCGTCGGCGGCATGATTCCGCTGCTGCCGTATATGCTGCAAAGCAGCGTGGCCAGTGCGCTGCCGGCGTCGGTGGCGGTGACGGCCGTGGCGCTCGCGCTCTTCGGGTACATGAAAGGGCGTTTCACCGGGGCGCATCCCGTGCGCAGCGCCGTGCAGACAACGGTGATTGGGGGATTGGCGGCCGGTGCCGCCTTCGCCATCGCCAGAGCAATTAGCTAGCGATTGGCTTCGGCGGGCTCTTGTGTTTGGCTGGGCGAGTGACTACTGTCTAGTCATCTTCTATGAGCCTCATGTTGCCGAATGAAGCAAGTTCTCGTCACCCCGGCGGAAGCCGGGGTCCAGCCGTGCATTCCCGAACTCGGGGGAATGGCGGGCTGCCGGTACCTCTTCTGGCGCCGATTGCCCGCGAGAGCGCTCGGCGGAATGAGGCGGAGCTTCGCTAGCGATCCTGTTGGAGAACGCCGTGTCTTTTCCCTACGAAGAATTCGACCTGTCGGATGTCCGCACCTATCCGCTGGGCTCGCGCAAGAGCAAGGCGTCGGTTGCGGATTTCGCAACGCCGCATCAGTTGGGCGACGGTGTCGCGGCGTTTGTCGATCACCTGCCGAACATCCTCGGCGCAGCCGACTTTCGCGCGGTTGTGCGCGCGATTGTCGAGGCCCGCGACACGGGCGGCGGCATCATCTGGGGCTTTGGTGCGCACGTCATCAAGACCGGCGTCTCGCCCATCCTGATTGACCTGGCGCGACGCGGGTTCGTGTCTGCCCTGGCCACCAACGGGGCCGGCATCATCCACGATTTCGAGATCGCGCTCGGCGGTTCCACCTCGGAAAACGTAGACGAGGAGCTCGGCCCCGGCCGATTTGGCATGGCCGAGGAAACCGGGCGTCTGCTGAACCGCGCGATAAACGAAGGCGTGGCGCAGGGGCTTGGCATTGGACAGTCGGTCGGGAAGTTCTTGGCCGAGACGCAACCCCCGTTTGGCCACCTCAGCGTTGCGGCGACCGCCGCGCAACTGGGCGTGCCGCTGACCGTGCACGTGGCGCTTGGCACCGACATCACCCACATGCATCCGGATGCGTCAGGAGAGGCGCTTGGTGCCGGCAGCCTGCGCGACTTCCGTTATTTTGTGTCGAACGTGGCGCGGCTCAACCGTGGCGTCTACCTGAACTGCGGGTCGGCCGTGGTGCTGCCGGAGGTCTTTCTGAAAGCCGTTGCGCTCGCCCGCAATCGCGGCATCCCGCTCACAGGTCTCACGACGGTCAACCTCGACTTCGCGCGACTGTACCGGCCCCAGACCAACGTCGTCACGCGTCCGGTGGCTGGCACCGGCGGGCACGGCTACAGCCTGGTCGGTCAGCACGAAATCCTGATTCCACTGCTCGCCGCCGCGATCATCGAAGCGGCAGGGGAGCAGGGATCATGACAGGTTCCGCGTGGCCAGCACCTCGCGTGCCGGCGCGCGATCGCCCGTGCAACTGATCCTGCGCGGCGCGGCCAGGAACTTCAGTTTGTAGCCGAGGCGCTTGTAGAGGGCGACGATGCGCGGCGTGGCCTGATTCGACAGCACGACCGGGCCGGGGTGGCGAGCCAGCCAGTGGGCGGCGCGGAGCTGGTCATCCCAGGAAAAACGCCCACGCGCATACTGCGTAAACGGTACGTCGTACGGCGGATCCGCGTACACGAAGTCGTCCGGGCGCAGCCGCAAGCTCTCGAAATCCACGCTCCGGAACTCCGAGTCAGCAAAGGCGTCCACGTAGCGGGCGAAGTCGCGCGTGTAGCTGATGCGCGCGTAGCGGCCGAACGGCACGTTGAACTGGCCGCGGCTGTTGAAGCGGCAGAGACCGTTGTACCCGGTGCGATTCAAGTAGTAGAACAGCGATGCCGCCTCGACCGTGCGCACCCGCCCGGCTTGCAGCAACTCATTGAAGCGCTGGCGGTGCGTATAGAACGCCGCCGAATCGTTCTCCATCGGCAGGCGGATGAGCAGGCCGCGCTTCAGGTGACGGTAGAAGTTGACGAGATGGGGATTGACGTCGTTGAGCAGCGCCCGGTCAGGCGCCAGGCTCAACGCCACCGCGAGGCCTCCGCAAAACGGCTCGACCAGTCGGCTCGATGCATGTGGAGCCCACAGCCGCTGCACATGCGGCACGAGCCACCGCTTTCCACCGGCCCACTTGAGCGGCGGGCCAGGGCGTGCAGGCGTGGTATCGGGGCACTGAGGGCTTTGGGCCATTGATGAAGTATACGGTGACCGACACCCTCAGATGCGCCGAAGGAGAACGCCAGACTCCTCGACTTCGCTCGTTGAGCTTCGTCGAGGTCTCGCCGTAGCGCTGCGCGGAGGCGGACAGCCCGGCTCCGGATCTGGCCACGCTGGAGCGTGGCGATCTCAGGCCCGAGACAGTCCGGACAGCTGGCAACCTGACAGTTGGCGAGCGTGATCCGCCTGGGATCGCCGGGCTCCAGCCCGGCCCGGGCAGGAGCCACGGGGAGCGTCGTGCAAATTGGGCCCAAGAAAATCTCGGGTGGTTTTTCTGAGAGAACGCTGACCCCGGGGCCGCCAGCTCTCAATTCCCGTGTGGTACAATCAACCGGTTCCGGCCGGTGTAGCTCAGATGGTTAGAGCACGCGGCTCATATCCGCGTTGTCCGGGGTTCAAGTCCCTGCACCGGCACCAGATATGTCGAGGGGTCGCGCGTTAGACACGTCCGACCCCTCGACTGCTTTCTGCCCCGTCCCAAGACTGTCATGACGCCGCTTTCCGATCGCGTCCGCCGCGCCATCGAGCGCGACCAACTTCTGCCGCCCGGGTGTCGGGTGCTGGCGACCGTGTCTGGCGGAGCCGACTCGGTGGCGATGTTGTTTCTGCTTCGGCAACTGGTGCCCCAGTGTGGATTCGTGCTCGCCGGGATCGCGCATTTCAATCACCGATTGCGGGGCAGCGAGAGCGATGGTGACGAGACGTTCTGCCGCGAACTCGCGGCACGCGTCGGCGTTCCTGTCGAAGTCGGTTCCGGGGACGTGGCCGCGCTCGCGCGCGTTGGACACGTGTCGATCGAAGTGGCGGCCCGCCGCGCCAGGTACGCGTGGTTCAGCGAAGTCGCCGATCGCCTCGGCGCTGATCGCGTCGCCACTGGTCACACCCGAGACGATCAGGCCGAGACGTTTCTGCTGCGCGTGCTGCGAGGAGCCGGCACGTCTGGTTTGGCTGGGATTCAGCCGAGACGCGGGATCTTCGTCAGGCCCCTGCTCGACATCCGCCACCGGGATCTCGTCGGATTCCTCGATGAGGCAGACGAGCGCTACCGCGACGATTCCACCAACCGTGACCTGACCATTCCCCGCAATTGGATTCGTCATCACCTGTTGCCATCGCTCGCCAAGCATCTCAACGCCGACATTACTGCCGTGCTCTCGCGCCAGGCACTCGTGCTGCGCGACGAATCGACGCTGCTCGACCAGATGGCCGAACAGGCGCGCATCTCGATCGAGTCCTCCGTCGATGGCGGCGGGATCGCGCTCGACGCAACGCGTCTTGGCGCCCTGCCCGTGGCTCTTGCCCGGCGGGTCGTCCGGATGGCACTTCTGCGCGTGAACGATTCCCGGTTCCTCGGATTCGACCACGTCGAGCAGGTACTCGGCCTGGCGGCAGGAGACGAAGCCAGCGCGGTCGCCGATCTTCCTGGCATTCGCGTGGAACGAAATCCGTCGGCGGTTGTCTTATCTAGAAGGGAGTCTCCGGGCCCGGATGCTCCGGTTAGCTTCAGCTATAGCCTGCCGGTTCCGGGCCGTCTGGTGATTCCCGAGTGCGGATGCGTGATCGAGACCACGGAGGCTCGAGCAGAAACATTGCAAGTGGCTCAAGGCAAAGGAATTACGTCGAGCCACGAGGCGGTGGTTGATTCGGAGGCCGTGGCCGGCGGCCTGTGGGTCCGGTCGCGGGCTCCTGGCGATTCGGTCCGGCCCCTCGGACTCGGGGGGCGGAAGAAGCTGCAAGACGTTCTGGTCGACCGGAAAGTGCCGCGCGCGCTTCGAGATCGGGTGCCGATCGTGGTCGATGCCCTCGGCCGCATCGTCTGGGTGGCAGGGCATGTCACCGGCGACGAAGCCAGGGTCACGGATCGCACGCAAACCGTGGTAATCTTGAAACTTAGGCGATTGGGAGAACTCTAGGTGAACTCCACGATTCGGAGCTTGGTCTTCTGGCTGGTCCTGGTGGTTGTGGCCATCCTGGTCTGGAATCTCTCTGGGGCGTTCCAGCCAAGGGATAAGTCCATTACTTTCAGCGAGTTCATGTCCTGGGTCGACTCGGGGCAGGTGTCACAGGTCACCATCATCGGCAGCGAAATCACCGGCACGACCAAGGCGAACGAATCGTTCCGCACGTATGCGCCAACGCAGTACGACGGGTTGGCCAACAAGCTGGTCGAGCGCAACGTGATGATCACCGCCAAGGCAGAGACCGCCAGCCCCTGGGCATCGCTGCTCTATTCCTGGGCCCCGGCGCTGCTGATGATCGGCTTCTGGATCTTCTTCATGCGGCAGATGCAGACCGGGGGCAACAAGGCGCTCTCGTTTGGCAAGAGCAAGGCGAAGCTGTCGTCCGGTTCGCAGAAGAAGGCCACCTTCAAGGACGTCGCGGGCGTCGACGAAGCGAAGGAAGAACTGCAGGAGATCATCGAGTTCCTCAAGGAGCCGCAGAGATTCCAGAAGCTCGGGGGTCACATCCCGAAGGGCGTCCTGTTGATGGGGGCGCCGGGAACGGGCAAGACGCTGCTGGCGCGCGCGGTAGCCGGCGAGGCTAACGTGCCGTTCTTCTCGATCAGCGGCTCGGATTTCGTGGAGATGTTTGTCGGCGTCGGCGCGTCGCGTGTGCGCGACCTGTTCGAACAGGGGAAGAAGAACGCGCCGTGCATCATCTTCATCGACGAGATTGATGCCGTCGGGCGGCATCGCGGCGCAGGCCTTGGCGGCGGCCACGACGAGCGCGAGCAGACGCTGAACCAGTTGCTCGTCGAGATGGATGGATTCGAGTCGAACGAAGGCGTCATCCTGATGGCGGCCACCAACCGGCCCGACGTGCTCGACCCGGCGCTGCTGCGGCCCGGTCGTTTCGATCGCCGCGTGATTGTCAATCGGCCGGACGTGCGCGGACGCGAAGGCATCCTGGTGGTGCACACTCGCAAGATCCCCTTGGCCGACGACGTGGATGTGGCCGTGCTGGCGCGCGGGACCTCGGGGTTCTCGGGCGCGGATATCGCCAACCTGGTGAACGAGGCTGCGCTCGGCGCGGCGCGCTACAACCAGAAGTCCGTCAAGATGGCCGACTTCGAGTTTGCGAAGGACAAGGTCCTGATGGGCTCGGAGCGGCGCTCGATGGTCATCAGCGAGCAGGAGAAGCGCATCACGGCGATTCATGAAGCCGGGCATGCGCTGATGACGGTGCTGCTGCCCAACGCCGATCCGATCCACAAGGTGACGATCATTCCGCGCGGGTTGGCGCTCGGGCTGACGCAGCAGCTGCCGATCGACGAGAAGCACAACTACTCGCGCGAGTTCCTGTTCGATCAGATTGCCATTCTGATGGGCGGGCGCATCGCCGAGGACATCTGCCTGGGCAGCGTGACCACCGGTGCCGGCAACGACCTGGAGCGGGCGACCGACCTGGCGCGCCAGATGGTGTGCGAGTGGGGCATGAGCCCCGAGATGGGGCCGCTCACCTTCGGCAAGAAGGAAGAGCAGATTTTCCTCGGCCGCGAAATCGCGCAGCACCAGGACTACAGCGAAGACACCGCGGTCAAGATCGATCAGGAAGTGCGGCGTATCGTGTCGGAGAACCACGATCGCGCCAGAGACGCGCTGATAGCGAACCGTGAAGCGCTGAACAGGATCGCCGACGAACTGCTCACGCGCGAGGTACTCGATGGCGAGCAGGTCAGACGCATCGTCGCCGGCGAGGCGCTCGATGTGATCGTGCCCGTGAGTACGGCGCCGACGGCCGTCGTCACCGATAGCCCGTCCGCGCCTGACAGCCCGTCCGACCTCGATGCCGATCGCACTTCGGGCATCGTCGCTCCGCTTCAGAATCCGCTGCCGCAGGAGCGCTAAGTCCTTCGATTCATAGATTCGACGACGAATCTACTCACTCAGGACTTAGTGCTGAGCGAGCGTTGGTCATCGGATCGGCTCGCAAGCACACCCAGCCCTGTTTGCGAGTCGAAGCACTAAGACAGCGCCGGAGTCTCTGTTCCGCCGAAACACCCCGGGCCGCGCCACCGCGCGGTCCGTTCTGTCTGGATGCCGTGCCGCTTGGTGAGCGCCCGCACTGGGCTTGGCCTACCGCGCTGTAGCCGATTCCGCACACGTCTTGATGGGACCTTCTGGCAGAATTGGGGAGACCATGGAGACCATCGCCGCCCGCGGCACGTTCACGATCCCGCTCGCCGACGGGCGCAGCCTCGCGCTGGGGGCCCGCACGCTCGTGATGGGGATCGTCAATGCCACGCCCGATTCGTTCGCCGGCAGTGTGGCCGATCCAGACGAGGCCGCAGCGCTCGCGTTGCGCATGGAAGAGGCCGGGGCCGACATCATCGACATCGGCGGAGAGTCGACACGGCCGGGTGCTGAGCCGGTGTCAGAAGCCAACGAACTGGCGCGGGTGATACCCGTCATCGAGCGGCTTGTGGGACGGCTGCACATCCCGATTTCCGTCGACACCTACAAGGCGGGCGTTGCCGCTGCGGCACTTTCTGCCGGCGCCTGTATCGTGAACGACATCAGCGGGTTAGGGTATGATCACGAGCTGGCAGATGTCGTCGCCCGAAGCCAAGCGGCCGTGGTGTTGATGCACACGCGAGGCCGGTCGCGGCAGATGTATCGCGACGCGGTTTACAGCGACGTCGTCGTCGAGGTGGCTGCCGAACTTCGTCAGGCCATGGACCGGGCGACCGCGGCCGGCATCAGTGCCGATCGCATCATCCTCGACCCTGGCCTCGGATTCGCCAAGCGCGCCGACGACAGTTTCATGCTGCTCGCGGCGTTACCACGGCTTCACGCGCTCGGCCGGCCCCTGCTCATCGGCCCGTCGCGCAAGTCGTTTCTGACGGCGGCGATGGGACCGGCGATGCCCGCCGAGCGGGATTGGGGAACGGCCGCTGCCGTGACTGCTGCCATCTTGTCGGGTGCCCACATCGTGCGCGTACACGACGTGGGCCCGATGGTGCAGGTGGCGCGCGTCGCCGATGCCATCCGACAGCGGGCCAGAACCTGACCCGTTGCGGCCAGACGTCAATACCGGAGTGAAGACACCAACGTGGATAGCCTGACCAGACTTCTCCAGCGTGCGCCGGTCGGCTGGACCGATCTGCTGGACATCCTTGTCGCAGCCGTCGCGATCTACGAACTGCTCAAACAGCTTCGTGGCACGCGCGCGGTGCAGATGAGCATTGGTGTGGGCCTGCTCGTCGGCGTCTACTACCTGTCGCGCTGGTGGCACCTCGATCTGGTCAACTGGCTCATCCGCAACATCTTCGGCTACGTCGTCTTTGCGGCCATCGTCCTGTTCCAGTCCGAGATTCGCCGCACGCTGGCCCATCTCGGGCGCGCGCGGTTCTTCCGATATCTCACACGGACCGAGTCGAACGAAGAGTTGATCGAGGAACTGGTGGTGGCGGCCACGATGCTGGCGAGCCAGCGCACCGGCGCCATCATCGCGATCGAACGCGATATCGGACTGCGCAATTACATCGAGGGCGGCATCCCGCTCGACGCCACGACGACCTACGATCTGCTGCGGAGCATCTTCCAGCTGCAATCGCCGTTGCATGACGGGGCCGTCATCATCCAGGGCGATCGGATCGCCGCGGCCGCGTGCTTTCTGCCGCTCACGGTCAATCCGGCGGTCAGCCGTGATCTGGGGACGCGTCATCGCGCCGCGATCGGCCTGACAGAGGAGTCTGATGCGGCGGCCATCGTCGTGTCCGAGCAGACAGGCCTGATTTCGCTCGCGCTGAACGGCAGAATGGAACGGGACCTGGACGCCGATCGCCTGCGAGAGCAATTGCGGGCGCTGGTTCCGCATCGGCGCCGGGTGGCCGAACGCCAATCGACGGGGTCCTTCGACTGATGGCCTACAACCCATTTCGCCATTTCGGTCTCAAGGTGTTGTCGGTGGCGATTGCCGCCCTGCTGTGGGTGTTGGTCGGAGGAGAGAAGATCGTCGAGCGGAGCCTGCGTGTGCCGCTCGAACTGCAGAATATCCCCGACGGCGTCGAGATGGTCGGCGAGATGCCTGGCACCGTCGACGTCCGCGTACGCGGTTCGTCCAGCGCGCTCGGCAATCTGTCGGCCGGCGACGTGATGGCGCTCATGGATCTGACAAATGCCGGAGCCGGACGGCATCTGTTTCATCTGGCCCCAGACGATGTGCGCGTGCCGTTCGGCGTGGAGGTCAAGAGCGTGGCGCCGGCCACCACCACGCTGGTGTTTGAACGGACCATGACCAAGACCGTGCCGGTGGTGCCGTCGATCGAAGGCCAGCCGGCGCCCGGGTACGCCGTCGAGCGGATCGCCACCGAACCGACCGAAGTCGCGGTCATCGGTCCGGAAAGCGCCCTGCGTGGACTCCAGCAAGCGGTGACCGAACCGGTGCCGATCGAAGGCGCGACCTCGTCAGTGCGCGAATCGGTGACGATTGGAATGCCAAACAGTGCCGCGCGCTTGAAGAACGGCCGTACTGCGCGGGTGTTGGTGGAGATCGCGGCGACTCGAACCGAGCGCACGATCGCAAACGTGGCGATGCGGATGTTCCATCTGCGTGAAGGGCGCGCGGCCCGATCGACGCCGTCGGCGGTGGTGGTCACGGTCCGCGGTCAGGAGAATGTCCTCCAGCGTCTGACGGCGGACGTCATCGAGGCGTCGGTCGATCTGAGCGGCCTCGGCCCAGGCAGATACGATCTGTCCGTCACGATCGCGTCCTCCCGTGCCTTCAGCGTCGTCCGGATCGACCCGGCGCAGGTCCAAATCGCCATCAAATGAGCACGCGACTCTTTGGCACAGACGGTGTGCGGGGGCGGGCCGGTGTGCCGCCACTCGATGTTCGGACCATCCGCCGCCTCGGCGGGGCACTCGTCAGAGCGCTGCCAGCCTCGTCTGAAGCGCCCCACCTGTTGATTGGGCGCGATACGCGCGAGTCGGGCGAGTGGATCGAGCGCGACCTGGCCTTCGGTGCGACATCACACGGCGCGATGGTCACCAGCGCCGGTATCATCTCGACACCGGCCGTCGCCTATCTGACGCGCAGCCAGGGATTCACGGCAGGTGTGGTGATCTCGGCATCGCACAATCCCTTCGAAGACAACGGCATCAAAATCTTCTCCGGCGCGGGTGAGAAATTCACGGAAGCGCTCGAGGCGGAAGTTGAGGCCATCGTCGCCGATGCGTCCTGGTTCGAGCCGCAAGGTGACGCGCCGCCGGTTCAGCAGGTCGATCTGGATGAGGCCTATCTCGCCCACGCGCGGGAGGCCATGGCCGGCGTGTTTCCGACCCACGCGCGTCGAATCAGTATTGACTGCGGCCACGGAGCCACGTCGTTGCTGGCGCCGAACGCGCTGCGGGCGCTCGGATTCGACGTCACCACCATCGGGTGTGAACCCAACGGGCGCAATATCAACCTGCTTTGCGGATCGACACATCCGCAGAAACTGGCCGCGCTCGTGGTCGAACGCGGCTGCCAGTTGGGCGTGGCGTTCGACGGCGACGGCGATCGCGCCATTCTGATCGATGCCAACGGCACCATCACCGACGGCGACGCCATCATGTACCTCTGCGCGAAGCAGATGAAGGCCACCGGTCGGCTGCGGGGCAATGCCGTCGTCGCGACCGTGATGAGCAACATTGGCCTCGAGCTGGCCCTGCGAGATCTCGGGATCGGGATCGTGCGCTGCCCGGTCGGCGACAAGTACGTGATGGAGGAGTTGCTGCGGGATAACCTGGCGCTCGGCGGCGAACAGTCCGGCCACATCATCTTCGCGGACTCCCTCTACACGGGGGATGGCCTGGTCACCGCGATCAACGTGCTGCGCGTGATGGCCGAAACGGGGGAGTCGCTGGCGAGCCTCGCGTCGGGCCTGAAGACGTTCCCGCAGGTGCTGCTCAATATCCGCGTCCGCGAGAAGCGCGACTGGAACACGATTCCCACCATCGCCAAGGCGGCCGCCTCGGTCGACGACCGTCTCGCGGGGCGGGGACGCCTGCTGGTGCGCTACTCGGGAACCGAGCCGCTGCTGCGCGTCATGATTGAAGGCGAGCGCCAGGACGAGATCAACGCGTGGGCCGAAGAGATTGCGGCGGCGGTGAGACAGGAAATTGGGATGTAGGGAGAGAGGCAGCCGGGATTCGGGGTTCGGGATTCGGGATTCGGGAAGAACCCGGAACGGCAGACTGGGTCTTTGGCACTGGAGGCCGGGTCTTCCGCCTTCGCGTAGAGCTTCGGCGGACCGCCGTAGCCTTGGCGGTGGTGGTCAGACCCGACGTCAGGGTACGCTCATAGGAGTCATGCAATGGCTGATATTGACGACGTCAAGGAAACCAAGAACTTCTTCGTAGACACACCCGCCAGTCACGAGGGCTTCTACCTGAAAGGCGCGCATCAGCTCGACTGGGGCATGCGGAATCGCCTGGCTCGGATTTTCCGCCCCGAGAGCGGCCGCACGGTCATGTTGGCGATCGATCACGGATACTTTCTTGGGCCGACGACGGGCCTGGAGCGCATCGATCTGACCATCGTGCCGCTGCTGAAGTACGCCGACGCGCTGATGTGCACGCGCGGCATCCTGCGGTCGACGATTCCCGCGTCGTTCGGGAGCGGCGTCGTGATGCGGTCGAGCGGCGGCCCGAGCACCTTGAAGGAGCTGTCGAACGAGCAGATCGCCGTCGACATCGACGATGCGATCAGAATGAACGTGTCGGCCATGGCGGTGCAGGTGTACATCGGTGGGGAGTTCGAGACGCAGACCGTCCACAACATGACGCGTCTGGTCGACATGGGCCTCCGGTATGGCGTGCCCACGATCGGTGTGACGGCGGTGGGCAAGGACATGGTGAGAGACGCCCGGTACCTCGGCCTCGCGACCCGCATCTGCGCCGAACTTGGCGCGCAGGTGGTCAAGACCTACTATTGCGACAAGGGGTTCGACACGGTGACGGCCGGCTGCCCCGTGCCGATCGTCATGGCCGGCGGCAAGAAACTGGCCGAACTGGATGCGCTGACCATGGCGTACAACGCCGTCAGTCAGGGCGCGGCGGGCGTGGATATGGGCCGCAATATCTTCCAGTCCGATGCCCCTGCCGCCATGATCCAGGCGGTAGGTAAGGTCGTCCACACCCTGATGCCGTCAAAGCAGGCCTACGACTTCTACCTCACGCTCAAAGGTGAGCACGAGCGATCGCTGAAGAAGAAATAGCCGTATGGCCGCCATGCATCCTGTCGTCCGACAGGTCCGCGAGGCCGGACCCGTACTCAGTGTGGGCCTGGTCTCGGCCGATCTGATGGCGCTCGGCGCCGACGTCGCCCGCCTGGAGCAGGCTGGCGCGCGCGTCGCGCACTTCGACGTCATGGATGGCTGCTACGTCCCGATGCTCACGGTTGGGCCGCCCTTCATCAAAGCGGTCAGGACCAGGATGCTGAAGGATGTGCACCTCATGATCCGTGAGCCGGGGACATCGGTCGCGGATTACGTGGCGGCCGGCGCGGACATCATCACCGTGCATCCCGACGCGTGCCGGCACCCGCACCGGGTCCTGCAGCAGATCGGGTCGATGACCCATGCCGACGACGTGGCGCGACCGATCGCCCGGGGTGTGGCGCTTAACCCGGGCATGCCGATAACCGCGCTCGAGCCGCTCGTCGACGAGATTGATCTCGTGATGCTGGTGGCGATCAATCCGGGCTTTGGCGGCCAGAAGTTCCTGCCCGCCACGTTCGGACGGATCGAGGCGGTCCGCCGTATCGTCGCCGCCTCTGGTCGCGACATTCTTCTGGCGGTCGATGGTGGGATCACGAAGGCGAACATCGGCCAACTGGCTGGCCGCGGCGTGGACATGGTCGTGACGGGCAGTGCGGTGTTCGACGGGGACATCAGCGCCAACCTCGACGGGATGACACGTGCGCTGCGAGGATAGGACACGATGAAGAACCGCTGGGACGAGCGGGAAGCGGCGCGGATGGTCGAGCGGTACGGTCCGCGTGTCGGCGAGCCGCTGGCATTGCGAACGTACGCCAGCCGGTTGCTCGGTGCCGACCCGGCACTCGTGCTGCACGGCGGCGGAAACACGTCGCTGAAAGCGGAGCAACGTTCGGCCCTCGGCGAAGCCGTTCCGGCGATCTTCGTCAAGGCGTCGGGCTTCGACATGGCCACGATTGAACCCGAAGGCCATCCTGTCCTGGATCTGACGTGGCTGCGCCGCTTCCGCGCGCTCGACCACCTCACAGACGACGAGATGGTCAACCAGCTGCGGCGCGCGCTGTTCGACTCGCGCGGCCCGACCCCGTCGATCGAAACGCTGGTTCACGCCTTCCTGCCGGGGATCTTCGTCGATCACACCCACGCGGATGCTGTGCTTACGCTGACGAACCAGCGCGGCGGCGAAACCCTGGTGCGCGAGGCCTTTGGCGACGACGTGGCCATCCTCGACTACGTCGAACCGGGCTTCCTCCTGGCGAAGGCGGCCGCAGCGGCGGTCGAGGCTGCGCCGGCCGCGCGCGGCCTGGTGCTGTTGAAGCATGGGCTGATGACGTGGGGTGATACCGCCCGCGCCTCATATGAGTCGCACATCGACCTGGTCGCGCGGGCCGAGGCGTTTCTCGCCGCTCGATCGCGCAAGGGCGCCAGGGTCACCGTTTCGCGGACCGCTGTCGCCGACGCCTGGGAGCGGCTGGGGGCCGTTGGTCCGATCATTCGTGGCCAACTCGCGCGCCGATCTGGCTCAGCCGAGCCTCAATGGGATCGCGTCGTCCTCTCGCCGCTCGTCAACGACCAGGTGCTGGGAGCGTTGGAACAGCCTGACGCGAAGGACTCGCTGGTCACGCCACCGCTCACCGCCGATCACCTGATTCGCACCAGGAGCCTCCCGCTCTGGTTCGATGCGCCCGCTTGGGATGATCTCGCCAGGTTCACAGACGCATTCCGGGCAGCCGTGCAGGCCTACTCAGCAGCCTATGAGTCCTATCTGGCCAGGCATCGCGCGACGATGCAGGGCGGACTCGAGACGTTCGCTCCGTTGCCGCGCGTGGTGCTGCTGCCGGGCGTGGGCGCGATCTGTGCGGGGCAGGACGAGCAGGCCGCGGCCATCAGTCGCGACATCACGGCGCAGACGTTGCAGGTCAAGCTCGCCGTTGCCGCCATTGGCGCCTACGAGGGCCTGTCGGAGTGTCAGCTCTTCGAGATGGAGTACCGCGGCGTGCAGCACGCGAAGTTGGCCGCCACTCGCGGATCGCTTGCCGGGCGCGTGGCGCTCATCACGGGCGCGGCGGGAGCCATCGGCGCCGGCATCGCGCAGGGCCTGCTCGAACAAGACTGCCATGTGGTTGTGACCGATCTGGCTGGCGAGCGTCTGGACTCGCTGGCTGGAGACCTCAGCCGGACCTTCCCGGGGCGGGTGCGCGCGGTGCCAATGGATGTGACGGACGAGGAGTCGGTCGCCGGGGCGTTCCGGCGCGTGGCGAGCGGCTGGGGCGGCGTGGATCTGGTCATCATCAACGCTGGCATCGCCCATGTGTCGCCGCTGACGAGCATGGACGTTGAGGTGTTCCGGCGGCTGGAGCGGGTCAACATCGACGGCACCCTGCTGGTGCTGGCGGAATCGGGCCGTCATTTCGCTCTACAGGGCACGGGCGGAGATATCGTGCTCGTTTCGACCAAGAACGTGTTCGCACCAGGCGCGAAGTTCGGTGCGTACAGCGCCACCAAGGCGGCGGCGCATCAACTCGGTCGGATTGCGAGCCTGGAACTGGCCGATCATGACGTGCGGGTCAACATGGTGTCGCCCGACGCCGTCTTCGGCCACGGCACGCGCCGCTCCGGCCTGTGGGCGGAGGTCGGCCCTGACCGGATGAAGGCTCGTGGCCTCGACGAAGCCGGGCTCGAGGAGTACTACCGGACGCGGAATCTGCTGAAAGCCAGGGTGACCGCGCGGCACGTCGCCAACGCGGTGCTCTACTTCGCGACGCGCCAGTCGCCCACCACGGGAGCGACCATTCCGGTGGATGGCGGGCTGCCGGATGCGACGCCGAGATAGAAACGGCAGACCCCCCAGTCGGTAGTCGGGATTTGGGATTCGGGAGGGCCGTGGGGACGGGTGAAAACCTGGGAACGCCGGGCTCCAGCCCGGCCCGTGTTCTGGCCACGCTGGAGCGTGGCGATCCCAGGGAAGCCTGTCGGTGGGGCCCCGGGGTTAGGGGTTTGGGACTCGGTAGGAACCCGTAGGGGCGGGCCCCTGTGCGCGCCCGTGTTCAGGAGCAGGAGCATGCGTTTAGCCGTCAACATCGATCACATTGCGACGATTCGCGAGGCGCGCAAGGCACGCGAACCAGAGCCGGTCGCGGCCGCGATTATTGCGGAACTGGCAGGGGCCGAAGGCATCACCGTGCACCTGCGGAGCGACCGCCGCCACATCAAGGACCGGGACGTTGAGTTGCTGCGGCAGGTGGTGCAGAGCAAGCTCAACATCGAAATGGCGGCGACACGTGAGATGGTCGACATCGCCTGTCGGGTGAAGCCGGACCAGGTGACCCTGGTTCCCGAGCGTCCCGAAGAAGTGACCACGACCGGTGGCCTCGATGTCGCTGCGAATCTCTCCGCCGTCCGGCACGCGGTCGAGCGATGCCGGCCGGCCGGCATCCGGGTGAGCATCTTCGTCGATGCGGCCGCGGCGCAGGTAGAGGCCTCCAGAGAGGTCGGTGCCGATGCGATCGAGATCAACACCGGGCCGTACGCGGACGCGCCTGATGACGACAGACCGCAGCAACTGGCGCGGATCCGGGAAAGCGCTGAACGCGCAGCGCGGCTCGGGCTCGAGGTGCTGGCCGGGCACGGGTTGAACTACTTCAATGTGCAGCCCATCGTCGGGGTTTCGCACATCATCGAACTGAACATCGGCCACAGCATTGTGGCGCGTGCCGCCCTGGTTGGGCTCGACAGGGCTGTACGCGAGATGGTGGCGTTGTTGCGCGGATGAAGCACCCGACGGCATCCGCCATCGTCCTGCTACTGCTGACCGTCTTGGCCAGCCGTGTGTCGGCCGTCGAGCCGCAAACCGTGTCGTTTACCACGCGGGACGGAGTCCAGATCACCGGGTCGTTGTTCCTGCCCGACAAGCATCCGGCCCCGGCGGTGGTATTGCTGCACATGATGACGCGCTCGCGGCACGACTGGGACGGCGCGGCACAGAAGTTCGTCGACGCCGGCATTGCCGCGTTGTCGGTCGACTTTCGTCGCGCCGGTCAGCCACAGACAAATGCGAAGGGCGGCGACGACCTCGCGGACCTGGTTCTGGACGTCGAGGCCGCGAGAGCGTACCTGGCGGCACGGCCCGAGATTGCTTCCGGCCGCATCGGGATCGCCGGCGCATCAGTCGGGGCGAACGTCGCGGCGATCGTCGCAGGCAACGACGCGTCGGTCAGGTCGCTGGCGCTCCTGTCGCCGTCGCTGGAATACCGCAACCTGCGCATGGAGCCGGCACTCAGGAAATTCGGTTCGCGACCGGCACTGCTCGTGGCGAGCAGCGAGGATCCCTACGCCCTGCGCTCCGCACGCGGAATGGTCAGCATGGGTGACGGCCCTCGCGAACTCCGCGTGCTGTCTGGCGCGGGTCACGGAACCGTCATGCTGAGCCGCGAGTCGGATCTCGCGACGGTGCTGGTGGACTGGTTCGTTCGCACGTTGCTATGATCAAGAGCCGTCGCCACCAGGTCGATCATCGCGGCGCGGCGAGGTCATTGATACGTCATGAAAACTGAATCGATGGTTTTTGCCGTTGCTGGCACGCTGTTCGGTCTCATCGTGGGCTGGATTATCGGGACGCAGCAGGTTCTGGTGCGGGTCGTTCCCGGCGGAGCGCCGGCCGCGCAGATGACCCAGACGGCGGCACCGCCGACGACACGCCCGGCACTGGATGAAAGCCAGGCCGCCCCGCTCAGAAACATTGCCGAGCGCGACCCGAAGGACGTGCAATCGCGCGTCAGACTCGGCGACATGTACTTCGACGCCGGACGTTACCAGGAGGCCACGAAGTGGTACGAGGAGGCGTTAGCGCTTACCCCGAAGGACGTCAACGTCAGCACCGATCTGGCGATCTGCTACTACTACACGGATCAGGCCGATCGCGCGATCACACAGATGTCGGTGTCGCTCAGCCTTGATCCGAAGCACACCAAGACGTGGCTGAATCTGGGCGTGGTCAAGGCGTTCGGCAAGCAGGACCTGACCGGCGCGACGGCGGCGTGGGATGAGGTCATCAAACTCGCGCCTGGCAGCGAGGAAGCCCAGTCGGCACGGCGGGCCCTCGACAACCTGAAGGCCGCCCACCCGGATGGGGCGATGCCGCCGGTTGGATCTGCCCCGGTCGCAGTTGGTGCGTCGCCGTCTGGCATGTTAAAGAAGTAGGGCACGCGATTCACACCGCTCGCTATGTTGGGACGCCTGTTGATCCGGTTCCTCGTTTTCGGGCTTCTCGCGCTCTTCATCGGACGAGCGCTGCGGAGCTTTTTCTCAGGATTCAAGCAGGGGGTCGCGCCAAAGCCGCCTGCCCAGAAGCCTGAGAAGGGCCAGGTGATGGCGCGCGATCCGGTTTGCGGCACCTTCGTTGTGCCCAGTTCCGCCCTCGCCGTTCGCGGCAACTCGGGCACGGTGTACTTCTGCTCCGACAAGTGTCGCCAGGCGTACCTGTCGCGTGGGTGAGATGTCCCGGCCGGCCGTCCTCATCACTCGCGTCATTCCCGAGTCGGTCAGCGCACGCCTCGCTTCGGCCTGCGATATCGATCTCTACACCGGCGCGATCGCGATTCCCGAGGGTGAACTCAAGGCCCGGCTGGCCGGCAAGCAGGCGCTGATGTGCCTGCTGACGGACCGCATCGACGCCGAGGTGCTCGATGCGGCCCCTGGCCTTCGGATTGTGGCGAACATCGCCGTCGGATTCGACAACATCGATCGGGCCGCCGCCCGCGACCGCGGCATCGTCATCACCAACACGCCGGACGTGCTGACTGAGGCGACTGCGGATCTGACGTGGGGCCTCATGCTCGCCGTCATGCGGCGCATTCCTGAGGGTGAACGGCTGCTCCGGCGCGGTGAGTGGAAGGGCTGGGCCCTCGACTTCCTGCTCGGCTCGGATCTGCGGCACAAGCAACTCGGCATCGTGGGTTTCGGACGCATTGGGCGTGCGGTTGCCGCGCGGGCAGGCGCATTCGGTATGCGCGTGGTCTACACCACGCTCGACGCCGACACGCCAGGGCCGGGGTCGGAGTACGCCGGATACGCCAGGGTCACATTCGATGAGGTGCTGGCAACCTCGGATGTCATCTCGTTCCACGTGCCGCTCACGCCAGAGACCCGTCACCTGATCAACCGGCGGACACTGGCGCGGATGAAGCGTGGCGCCTACCTGATCAATACGTCACGCGGGCCGGTGGTCGACGAAGAGGCGCTTGCCTGGGCCCTGCGCGAGCGCCTGATCGGGGGCGCGGCGCTCGACGTCTACGAACGTGAGCCGGTCGTGCACCCCGAGTTGCTCGCGCTCGAGAATGTCGTGCTCGCTCCACACATCGGCAGCGCGACGGTGGAGACTCGGACGGCGATGGCCGATCTGGCGGCCCGCAACGTGATGGCCGTGCTGTCCGGTCACGCGCCACTCACACCCATTCCCCTCGACTGAACCTCTCCGGATACCGATGCCGAAACCACATTCCCGCGACATCGAGTGGATCATGCGCGGACTCGCCCGGGCCATCACCGGTTTCGACCTGCCAATCGTCGAGAAGATCGCGGAGGAGCAGCAGGACGATGCGTTTCAGGTGCTGATTGCGACGCTGCTCTCGGCACGCACGCAGGATGCGACCACGGCGGCGGCCTCGGAGCGGTTGTTCAGGAAGGCACCGACACCCCGTCGCATGGCGGCGTTGACCGTGCCCGAGATCGCGACGCTCATCTATCCGGTCAGCTTCTATCGCACCAAGGCCAGGCACGTGAAGGAGACCTGCCGGATTCTCCTGGATCGCTTCAAGGGCGTGGTGCCCGGCACGATGGACGAACTGCTGATCCTGCCGGGCGTTGGACGCAAGACGGCAAACCTGATCCTCATCCTGGGATTCAGGAGTCTTCGCAACATCTGCGTGGACACGCACGTCCATCGCATTTCGAACCGGCTCGGGTGGGTATGGACCAGGACACCCGACGAGACCGAGCAGGCGTTGTACGATCGCCTCCCGGCGCGATGGTGGCCCTACATCAATCTCTATCTGGTGACGTGGGGCCAGAACGTCTGCCGGCCGACTCATCCTCGCTGTGGCGACTGCGTGATTAGCCCCCGCTGCCCGCGCGTGGGCGTGACAAGGGTCGGGAAGTCGCGCGTCGCCCCGGACTGAGCTTCTTGTCCTTCCAGGCCCACCATTTGAGCAGCGCGGGGTCAGGCCCCTTGGTGCGGGCCGCATACACGGCGCAACGGAACGTATAGAGCACGCAGGGATCCTGGCGCTCGTCAGTCTGGACACAGAGCAAGCGGTACAACCGCTCAGGGTCGCGGCGGCCAAGATCGCGCACAGATCTCACGCCCAGGGAACGAAGGTCGTTCGCAATGCTGGGACCGACACCTGGCAGGAGCTGGAGTTCGTCTTTCATCGTGACCTCTGTCGGGAGTGCGAACATGTCCGAAGTGATAGCTGATGATCCTGATCCTACATCTTGGTTCTCGTGATGGTGTATCATCCTGCCTATTCCGCCTGCGGCGTCCTGCCGGCGGCGAGAATGACCGCACTGAACGGCTGAAGCTACGAGGAGACTGACGATGCGCAGATTGTCTGGCGCGTGTGTGTTGATGATGGCGTTGGGCGTATGGATGGTGATGGTGGGCGTGGGCGTCGCCCAGGCGCCAGCGGCTGGGCCTGTCGTCGTAATCGAGACCAACAAGGGCACGATTACGATTGAGACGTACCCGTCGGAGGCTCCGAAGACCGTTGAGAATTTTCTCAAGCTGGTGAAGGCGAACTTCTACAACCGTCAGCATTTTCACCGGGCCGAACCCGGCATGGTGATCCAGGCTGGAGATCCCGGTTCGAAGGACCTGAAGGACAAGAACACGTGGGGCCGGAGGGGGAACGGCCAGCCCATCGGCGTCGCGGAGATCAGCAAGAAGCTGAAGCACAAGCGGGGCACGGTTGGCATGGCGAATGCGGGCGACGCGCGCAAGGCCGACAGCCAGTTCTACATTGCGATCGGGAAGAAGAAGATTCCCGACGGCAAGTACGCGATTTTCGGCCAGGTCACCTCCGGCATGGACGTTGTGGATAAGATCGCAGTCGGCGATACGATCAAGCGAATGTATGTAAAATAGCGCCAGACACCTTTTGTCGCAGAGCGCGCAGAGCCTGCGGAAGGTCATCAGGGGACGCCTCACACACATAGGCGCCCCGGCCAGTCAACATCGGCCACATCAGCCTTCTCGCGACTCTGCGTCCTCTGCGGTTTGTCCCGCCGCCATCGCCTCTCTCGGCCCCGCCCCATCGAACAACCGGCCCGCGCCCTTGTGCGACACCACCGATTCCAGGAACGGATACCGCGTCAGCATCTCCTGCGAGTATTCGCCGGTCACGGGCTGACCCAGCCTGTGGCGGAGCATCGCGGCATTGGCGACGGCCTTCCCCGCAAAGTGATTGTTCAGGTACACGTAGATCTTCTGGACGAGGCGGCGCACGGTGGCCACGGTCTCGGCGAAGCCATCCATCTCGCCGGGCGAGTACAGGTAGTTGTAGCGGTCGTCCGGGTGATCGTGCGTCCACCACTGCTCAGCGTTTCGCCCGTGCAGACGCATGTAGTAGAGCCGGCGTAGATTCGGCAGATGGCTCTGGCGGATGGAGAACCTGAACTTTGGCTCGTCGATCTGGACCCACGCCGCGCCATGCTCGTTCAGCAGGTTGACGATTTGGGGCTCGTGATCACTCCAGCTGCGGTGGCGAAGCTCGATGGCGACGGGGTAGTTCTTGAACGACTGCAGCAACCATACGAGGTATTCGCGCGCATCCTCGGTGTCGCGGAAGCTCGGCGGAAACTGGACCAGCAGCGAGCCCAGCTTGCCTGCGTCGGCGATCGGATCGACGGCCTTGAGGAAGGCGTCGACGTCAACGCGTGTCACGGTCGGAATCGCAGTCGCGTCTCCGTCGCCAGGCAGATCGGGCGACGTGGCCTTCTGGTACATGGCCTGGTGTGTGAACTTCTGGTAGAGCTTGAGCGAGAAGTCGAATCCAGGCGGCGTCCGCCTTGCCCACTTGAGCGCGGTCGAGGGATCAGGCAGACGGTAGAAGCTCGAATTCACTTCGACCGTCTCGAAGTGCTCGGCATAGTACGCCAGGTCATCGAAGGCGCGCCCGCGCTTCTTCGCCGGGTAGAAGATCCCGTTCCAGGTGCCCGGGCCCGTCGGGTAGTTCCAGCCAGACGTTCCGATTCGTATGTCGCCCATCGTTCTTGTCCGCCATCATTCTAAACCGGGGAGCCAGGGCCGGGGATCGGAGACTTGCGGGGGCCCAGCGCATGGGGACTACAATAACGATCTTGGGACTCTAACCGGTCGACACCCACGCATGCTGACGATTAACGAAATCTTCTATTCCATTCAGGGCGAGTCTTCCTACTCGGGCAGGCCATGCGTCTTTGTGCGCCTGAGCGCGTGCGACCTGCGTTGCGCCTGGTGCGACACGGCCTATGCCTTTACGGAAGGGCAGAAGATGCCGATCGAGCGCGTCGTCGTTATCGTCGAAGCCTACGGGTGTCCGCTGGTCGAGATCACCGGCGGCGAGCCGCTGCTGCAGGACGAGGTCTACCCGTTGATGACCGCGCTTGTGAAACGCGGCAAGACGGTGCTGCTCGAGACGGGCGGCCACCTGAGCGTCGAGCACGTGCCGGCTGGCGTCGTCAAGATTATCGACGTCAAATGCCCGGCCAGCGGCGAGTCGGAGCGAAATCACTGGCCAAATCTGGATCGGCTTACGCCGAGCGATGAGGTGAAGTTCGTGATCCGGGATCGGCGGGACTACGAATTTGCCCGCACCATTATCAGTCGGCATCAACTCGATGACCGGTGTGCGGCCGTGCTGTTGTCGCCCGTGCATGACGTGCTCGCCCCGAAGAGCCTGGCGGAGTGGATGCTCGAAGACCGGCTGTCCGGGCGCTTGCAGCTGCAGGTCCACAAGTACATCTGGGACCCGGGCACAAGGGGCGTGTGACGGGCTACTGCCTGGGATCGCCGGGCTCTAGCCCGGCTCCAGAAAGAGCCACGCTGGAGCGTGGCGATCCCGGGGAAATGCCTGAGCGCCGTGAGACAGGTGGACGCCTGGGATCGCCGTCGGGGCACGGCGTGCTGTGCTCCGACCTCCTGGGTGCGATGGGAGCCGGGTTTGGACAGGAAGAAAGCGGTCATTCTGCTGAGCGGTGGGCTCGATTCCTTCACGGCGGCGGCCATGGCCCGCGCCGATGGGTTTGAGTTGTACGCGTTGACCGTGGCGTACGGTCAGCGGCACATCGTAGAGATCGAAGCGGCCCGGAGAGTCGGGCGCGCCCTTGGCGTCGTCAGTCACATTGAACTGGCGCTCGACCTGGCGGCGTTCGGCGGGTCCACACTCACCGGTGAGGGCAGCGTCCCGAAGGACCGCGACCTCGCCGAGATCGGCATTCCCTCAACCTATGTGCCCGCTCGTAACACGGTGTTTCTGTCGCTCGCGCTCGCCTGGGCCGAATCGCTCGGCGCCTGCGACATCGTCATCGGCGTCAATGCGCTCGATTGCTCCGGCTATCCCGACTGCCGGCCGGCGTTTGTCGAGGCGTTCGAGCGGATGGCCAATCTGGCCACGAAAGCCGGCGCCGAGGGTACGCGGTTCCAGGTGCACACGCCGCTCATCTCCCTGTCGAAAGGCGACATCATCAGACGTGGCCTTGCGCTGGGCGTGGACTACGGGCTCACGCACAGTTGCTACGACCCAGGGCCCCACGGCAGGCCGTGTGGCCACTGCGACAGTTGTGTGCTTCGGGCGAAGGGGTTTGCCGAGTGTGGCGTGCCGGACCCGCTCCTGACCACCGACGGCACTGACAGGACATCGCTGTGACCGACCGCATCTATTACACCGAATCCGCCCTCATCGAATTCGACGCCGCGGTTGAATCCTGCGAGACGCAAGACGGCCGCATCGTCGCGACGCTCGACCGCACGGCGTTCTATCCGACCTCGGGTGGGCAGCCGTTCGATACCGGAACGCTTGGCGCGGCAAGCGTGGTCGACGTCGTTGATCTTCCAGACGGTCGCATCGGCCACGTGCTCGATCGGGCGCTTCCGGCTGGATCTTCCGTGCACGGCACGGTCAACTGGTCACGACGCTTCGATCACATGCAGCAACACACGGGACAGCACATCCTGTCGGCGGCCTTCGACCGGCTCTTCAAGGCGCGAACCGTCGGGTTCCATCTCGGCGCCGACGTGTCCACGCTCGATCTCGATAAGGGGCTCAGTGCCGAATCGATTGCGAGGGCCGAAGCCGACGCCAATCGCATCGTCTGGGAGAATCGCGACGTCACCATTCGATTTGCGTCCGAGGAGGAGGCGGCCTCGATCCAGCTTCGCAAGGAACCTGCCCGCAGCGGCCGACTGCGCCTGATTGAGGTCACCGGTTTCGATGTCTCCGCGTGCGGCGGGACTCACGTGGCGCGTGCGGGGGAGGTCGGCATTGTCGCGGTCAAGTCGTGGGAGAAGTTCCGCGGCGGCACGCGCCTCGAGTTTGTCTGCGGCAACCGCGCGCTCGCCGAGTATCGGGTCGTACGGGACGCGGTGGCGGGATGCATCAGGCTCATCTCGGTCAGCCCGCGCGAGCTGCCTGCGGCGATCGAACGGGCCCAGGGAGAGAACAAGGACCTGCGGCGCGTCGTTCGCGACCTGCAGGATCGTCTCGCGGTCTTTGAGGCCGCCGCGATGGTCGAGCGCGGTCGGAAGGTAGGGTCCGTCACGGTCGTGCTCGAAATCGCCTCCGGTCATGATCAGGCCGGACTCAAGACGATTGCCGCGTCAGCGGCGGCGCGCGGCGGAGTCGTGGCAGGGCTGATCTCGGCGACCGAACCTGTCCTCGCTGTGCTGGCACGCTCCGCGGACGTCCCTATCGATGTATCGGCCATCCTGAAGACGTTGCTCAGCCAGGCTGGAGGAAAAGGCGGCGGCAAACCCGAACTGGCCCAGGGCGGGGGCATGACCGGATCTCCGGCCGAGATCCAGGCGGCGCTTCAGACGATCATCGAGCGCGTGCTTCAGCCCTCACCTTGATGGCCCGAAGCCACATCTTACGGATGAGCTCGCTTCCCGGCCTGATGATCCGCCAGTACCTCGCAAACGTGCTGCGCGATGCCGGGTCAATCGCATAGACCCGCGTTTCAGTTCGCAGCAGGCACCAGCCACTCTGTCCTGGTTCGACCAGGAACGACATCGTCGCCTTGGCGAAACCGGGTTGCACCAGCGCCTTGAACGAACTGGACTCCGATCCGAGCGGAAGACGCACGCCAGGTGGAGCGATGACGACGGTCCCCATCACGAATTCCCTGTTCGCATCTTCGGCGAGCTTCAGGAATGTTGTCCGCGTCGCGACGGTGATGAGAGAGACGTCGTCGGCCGCGTTGAGGATGCTCTCCGATCCCTTTGTCCCCCCGCGCCGGATCCAGACCAGGGAGCGATACAGCGGGATCTCGGCCGGCGTCACCTCCATCACCGCCCTGAAGGTCCGCTCAGGCGTCGCGTTGACCGGAATCTGGTTGACCTCGCTGAACTGATAGGTCGGTGCAAACTCGTCGAGTCGCGTGCGAACTGATGCGACCGTCGTCTCGTCGGCTGGGCGCGTCAACGCCACGCCGGCGACAACCAACCCGGCCAGCAGGACGAGCCAGCCGGTGGCGCGGGTGCGGATGCCAAGAAACCGCAAGGGCACCAGCACCGAGAGCGCGCCGGCCAGGCTCAACCCGAACCCGATGTAGACGATGGCGGACAGCATCATCGTGGCATTGCCCCACGTGGATCAATAGGCCGGGCTAGCTGTGTTTGCCCGAATGAGGCTTCATCGTAACGCCAAAACTGTGCTGACGACGCAACTGCGGTCCCACGACTGTGGTCCTTCGCAAGGAAGGGCAACGACTAGGACGATCACAACATACGGCTTAGCATCACGCTCTGTCTTGTGTGTCGTCATTCGAGGTGGTAGTGTCGACCGACCCCACGAACAGGCCGATCCATGACCAACTCGACAGATATCGACCACCGCGAGGCCGAGGTCCTCCTCTACCAGACCAACGACGGCCACACGCGCGTTGAGGTGCGCTTCGACGGCGAGACCGCCTGGCTGACCCAAGCCGGCCATCCAGCGGGTGAAGCAGGCCGTCGCCGAGATCAAGAAGGTCGCCCGTAAGGATGCCGTGCTCGCAGCCGAAGGCGCCGTCGCCCTTTTCGAACGGCTTTCGCCGGCGCTCGAGCAGGTCGACAGCTCGTCGGGTGCGATCGGGACCGCGGTCAACAACGCCATCGCCGAGCTCGTCCCCGTGATCGCGGAGGCACCGGCCGATCCGAAGACTCGCGCCGCCTGGCTCGAGCGGCTTTTCGAGGCCCACGGCGAGGACCAGATCCCGTACATCGAGAGCCTCGCCGACGACTGGGGCGAGCTCTGCGCGTCGAAGGAAGTCGCCTCCGAATGGGCCGACCGACTCGTGGGCATCACGCGCATGGCGCTCAGCCCCGACAAGAACCTGCGCGGCCACTTCCACGGCACGTCGGCGTGCCTTGACTCCTTGTTCCGGGCCGAGCGCTACGAAGAGATCCTCGACCTCGTCCAGGCGGACGTCATCTGGCCGTACAAGCGTTGGGTGGTGAAGGCGCTCGCGGCGCAAGGCAGGAAGGCCGAGGCCATCGGTTACGCGGAGGCGTGCCGCAGTCCGTGGGCCAGCGACTGGGACATCGACCGCGTCTGCGAAGAGATACTGCTCTCCTCCGGGATGGTCGACGAGGCCTACGCCCGCTACGGCCTGACGGCCAACCGTGGCGGCACCTACCTGGCCACCTTCCGCGCCGTCGCCAAGAAGTACCCGCACAAGGCCACAAGCGACATCCTTGCTGATCTGGCGAAGACGACGCCCGGTGACGAGGGTAAGTGGTTTGCGGCGGCCAAGGACGCCGGTCTCTTTGACCAAGCTCTGGCGCTCGCGCGGCTGACACCGTGCGATCCCAAGACCCTGGCTCGCGCGGCACGTGACCACGTGGACGATCAGCCGGCCTTCGCCGTGGGTGCGGGCCTGCTCGCGCTGCACTGGCTGGTTCTGGGCTACGGCTACGAGATCACCAGCGCCGACGTGTGGACCGCCTATTCCAGCACAATGAAGGCGGCCGAGCAGACGGGCACAATCGTCGAGGCAAAGGAGACGATCCGGCAGATGGCCGCCTCGGTTCAGGGCGGCGCTAACTTCGTCTCGCGCATCCTTGGCAGGGAGCTGGGGTTGCCATGACCAAACGGGCAGCCATGTCGCTACCGGCGTCGGAATTCGGCCAGCCGCACAACCGCGCGGTCGATCACGCGATCGGCCTCAGCCTGGGGGACGTTGAAGTTGTTGACGATGATCGAGAACACCAGGGGCTCGCCGTCTGCTGATGTGACCAGCCCGGAGAGCGCCCTCGCGTTGGCGATCGAACCCGTCTTGGCTCGCGCGTTTCCCTGTGCTTTCGTGTCGCGCATCCGGCTGGAGATTGTGCCGTCCACGCCGGCCACGGGCAGCGCGTCGAGAAACGGCCCGCGATGGCGTTGGTCGCTGTTCATCCGCGTCAGGATGGTGACCAGAACTTCTGGCGTCAGGTAGTTGTAGCGCGAGAGACCCGAGCCATCGACCATCACGTAGCTGTCCGGGGCCAGGCCCCAGCCTTTCAGGACCTGCTGGACGGTCTTGATGCCAGCCCGGGTCGTGCAGGGCAACGTCGGCGCGGTGCATCCCATCAACCGAAGAAACGTCTCCGCATACAGGTTCTGGCTGACTTTGAGCGTGAGCTTGGCAATCTGTGCGAGCGTCGGCGACGTGTAGGTGATGAGCGGGACTGCACGCGCCAGATCCGGCGGCGCCGCGACCGAACGGATGTCCACCGCATCGCCACTGACGGCGATACCGTTCGCAGAGAGTGTCTGCCTCAGCACACCGACAAACAAGGCCGTGGGGCTGTCGACCGACACGGCCCGGACAACGGGCGCGCGGCCAATCGGTACCGTTCCGCTCACGCGCAACACGGAACTGCCGCCGAGGCGGTTGAGGTCGATGTTGAGTGTGGCGTCCTTCGCGACGGTCCGCACGGTGTTGTCGAGACCCAGGCCGCTCGCGCCTGGCCGCACCTCGACCGCCGCGAAGTCGCCGACTGATGCGCCTGGCCTGATCGTCACCTGAACCGTGTTCTCATTGAAGTCCAGTGCCCCGGTCGGCGTCGCATAACTTGCCTCCAGGTAGTCCCACGCCCAGCCGGCGCCGAGGCCCTGCGGCTCAAACGCACGGTCGTCACCGATGATGCGGCCCTGGATGGTCGAGATCCCCTTCGCGCGCAACTCAGCCGCCCACGTCTCGAAGATAGTGAGGCCTGTCGCCGGACGGCCGCCAAGCGACGGATCGCCGCTGCCGACCACCACCAGATCCCCTTTGAGGACGCCCTGTTCGATCGGGCCCGTGGCCAGCACCGTCGTCTTGAACGTGCGGTCCCAGCCCAGCGTCTCGGCTGCGGCCGCCATCGTGACGACCTTCATGTTCGAGGCCGGCATCAACAACGTGCGCGGGTTCAGCGCGAAGAGCGTGTCGCCGGTCTTCAGCGAGCGCACCAACACGCCCCAGACGGCGTTGCTGAAGGCTGGTGCCTGGAAGATCGAGGTGAGATCCGACTGCAGCGCCGTCGCGCCCGGGAGAGGACCAGAGGGTGGCTGCGGTGTGACCGCCGGCCGCGGCTGCTGTGCGCACGCCGCGGTCAGCACCAGAAGCGCAACGGGCAGCCAGGCGCGCCGCATCACTTCAACGCGTCCAGCGACTTCAGCATGTCGTCGAGCTTGGTCGCCGCGATCTGTGCGGCACCCGCGTCGCCCGATCGCGCCGCGAAGACATCGCTGCCGACCTTGCCGAACGTGACCTTCTCTTCCTTCTTCCCGTCGTCAAACTTCGCGACTACCACGGCGACCGGCGACCCGATGCCCGTCTTGGTCGTGGAGTCCACGTACTTGTCGACGACGATTGACGAGAGCGACGACAGCAGCGCGTCCACATTGGGCTGATCGAGGTCCTTGACCTGGCCAACCCGACGCCATTTTTCCGCGCCATCCTTGCTCTTCGACTTCTCGAACGCCACGGTCGCCGCGCCGCGCGTAATCTCGAGCCGGGTGATCGTGAACGGCTTGAACTCGAACAGATCCCTGGGTCGGTAGTCGTCCGCCTTCTTCTTCAGATCCGTTGCCAGTGCCGCTTCGACCGTGAACACCATCGGCCTCGACACGTCGCGGGCGTAGAGGTTGCCGCCCTCGGCCCCTTTCCCGATGGCCAGCGTCGCCCGCACGCTGCCGGACACGACCGTGACAGTGACGTCGGGTTTGTCGAGTCCGTACTTGGCCAGGTCTTTCTCGGGGACGTCGTCTGCGACGAACGATTTCATCTGGGCGGTCTGGATGCGGCCGATCGCGCCGTCCACCGCCGAGGCGTCGGCGCGCGCGGCAATGGGTTTCGTCACTTGCCACCGAGTGTCCACCAATGCCAGTGTGACCGGGCCGTCTTTGCTCACCACTTCCAATGCGCTGGCCTTTTCGCGGTCGAAGACCAGGACCTTCTTGTCCCGCAGATCAAACGCCGTGCGGTTGAACGTCCCGTCGAGGAACGATGAGACGAGGAAGACGCGCTTCTCGGTTGGCAGCTTGGCGTAGAGGTCGCCGCCAGTCGGGGTCTTCTCTCCCAGGAAGAGGCGCGTGACATCCTTGTCGCCGGACTTCCGGAACGCCACTTCCACACGCGGCGTGGCCAGGCCGTACTGACTGATGTCGGCAGGGTTGTCGTCGACCACCCGTTGACGCTCGAGCGACGCCAGGTTGGTGGCAATCGAGGTGACTTCCGACTCGTCGGCCTTCGTCTGTGCGGGCTCCACCATGGTCCACGCACCGTTGACCTTCTTGAGGACCGAGCGGTCGCCCTTCGCGGGTTTGACCTGCAGTTCCTCGATCTTGTCGGCTTCGACCGTGAAGACCTTCTGTTTCGGTTCGCCGGCGTCCTTGCCAAGCGGCTTCTTCTCTCCGTAGAAGTAGACGTAGCCGAGCAGACCGAGGAAGACGACCAGCAGAATGAACGTCGAACGAAAACCGCGCATCAACGCCTCCGCCACCAGGTATAGACGCCCATCGCCAGGATGGCTCCGGGGATGCCGAAGATGGCCATGAAGAACACCAGCCGGGTCTCGGCGGCCGTCATCGTGAGCCGGCGATCGCTCGCCTCCCTCGGCCGGATCGAAATGAGGTTCTCCTGCTGCGACAGCCAGCCGATCGTGTTCATGAACAAATCGCGATTGCCCTGCACGTTGATGTAGGCGTTGGCGGCGAAGTCCGAATCGCCAATCGCGACCACGCGCGTCTCGGACGTCTTCTCGTTCTTGTCGGCGCCGGCCGATTCCGGCGTTTTCGCCGCCGCGCTGGCCGCAGCCGACACGGCCGCGCCAATCGACACGGGGCCCTTGAGATCCTTGCCCTCGTCGAATTTGACCTCGCCGGACTTCATCAACCCGTCGATGTCGGATTCGCCCCAACTGCGCGAGCTCGTCTGGATAAACGTGTCCGGCGTGTGCCCGTTCGCCCCGCCCTTGAGCGGTCCAATCGACCGGGCGAACGGGTAGGCCGTCATGAGATTCATCTTTTCCGTAATCGGGTGGGTCGGATAGCTGGCCGCAACCGGCGTGGCGGCGTCCGCGCCGAAGATCTGGCCGAGGCCGCTCGCGTCAACGACGATGTTGTTGCCCACGTCGAAGCCCCACTCGCGGAGCAAACCTTCGAGGTTGGCCAGCGGTGCCGCCTTGCTTGATTCCGGCGGATCCAGCATCACCATCAGCTTGCCTCCGCCAGCCAGGTACCTCCTGATCGCGTCCACTTCCGGCGCGAGCAGGTCCGTCTTCGGGCCCGCTACGATGAGGGCCGCCGCATCAGCAGGAACCCGCCCCTGTTGAATGAGCACGACCTTGTCGACGCCGTAGTTCTCGCGCTCGAGCGACGACTTCACCGTGCTGAACCCCGTCCGTTCGGTGCTGTCCGGGATCTTCTCGCCGTGCCCCTGTGTCAGGTAGATCTTCTTCTGTGAGCCCGTAACGACCTTGACGATGCCCGTCGTCAGATCCTGCTCGCTGCTGCCCGAGACGCGTTCTACGCGTCCCTTGTACTCGAAGACGACGGTGCCGTAGGTCTCCACCTTGTACTGGATCGCCCTGGTGCGCTGCTTGTCGGCGTCGACGTACTCGACGGTGACGTTCTTCGAGGCGTGCTCGTATTCGGTGAGCTGATCCTTGAAGCGCCGCAAGTCCATGGCCTTCTCGAAGACCCTGATCGCCAGCGGGGCATCGAGCTTCCTCAACACGTTCTGCGTCTGGTCCGACAGCGTGTAGACGTTGTTGACCGTCAAATCCCACCGCTTGCTCTGCCGGGCGCCGATGATGTTGATGAGCACGAGGATTCCCAGCACGAATGCGATGCTCGAGAACGTGATCGTGCTGAGCCGCGTCTGTCGGCGCTGGAACGCCGCGGCGATCTCCCGCCACCCCGTCAGCATCGACAGCAGCAGCAGGATCAGCCCGGCGACGGCGAGATAACGCGCGTAGCCGGTCCAGTCCGGCCTCCACGGCTGCAGAAACAGCGCCAACGCCAGGCAGACAAGGGCGATGGCCAGCCAGCTCGAATAGTCCGCGAGTTTCCTCATCATCCGCGCCACCGTTCACTGTCGACCGACCGGGCGGTCAGAAAAAGGCCAAACGTAATGAAGCTCACGTAGAAGATAAGGTGCTTCGTGTCGATGATGCCCTTACCGAAGTCGTCGAAGTGCTGCGTGATCGAGAGGTAGTTCAACACCTCCTCCACGACAGGACCTGCCGACGTGCCAAACAGCCCCGTGGCCGAACTGGCGAGCCAGTCGATCACCCACAGCAGCAGGAAGACGACGAAGGTCATCATCCCGGCGACGATCTGGTTCTTCGTGAAGCTCGACACCAGCATGCCGACCGAGACGAAGCAGCCGCCGAAGAGCAGCAGGCCGAGGTAAGCCGTGGCGATCGGCTTCCACTCGGGTGTGCCGAACGCGAACAACACCGCCACGTAAACGAGCATGACGCCGAGCATCGCGGCGTACAGCGAGAGCGCGCCCAGGAACTTCCCGACCAGAATCTGGACGTCGGTGATCGGTGAGGTCAGTAGCAGTTCCATCGTGCCCGAGCGCTTCTCCTCGGCGTACGTCCTCATCGTGATCATGGGCAGGACAAACAGGAGCAGCACCATCGCGTTCCCAAGCAGCGGCCGGATCATCTGCTCGTTGACGTTCAGGCTCTGAGGGCCCATCCCCATGCCCATGGCCATCTGCATCCCCTGCTTCACGAACCAGTCGAGGATCGTGTAGTAGAAGACGCCGAACAGGATCGAGAACAGGCCGATCACGACGTAGGCGATGGGGGAGGCGAAGTAGGCCCGGATCTCCTTCTGGGCAATGGCGAGTATGTTGCTCACTGCGCGGCCTCCTTGGTCTTCCCGGTGGGCTCCGGCTTCTTCGGGTCGACTTCCTCGGTTGTGACCTGCAGGAAAATCTCTTCGAGGCTCATCCTCAGCGGGCGCAACTCGAGCAGGCCCCAGCCCTTCGACACGACAGCCGCCGCCAGGTCGCGCCGGATGTCCTGGCCCCGGGAGCCTTCAACCTCGTAGCCGACCGCCGTGCCGTGGCGGTCGGAGATGCCGACGCGCGTGACGCCCGGCACCGCCTGGAGGGCAGGACTGGCATCGACATCGGCGGCGTCCAGTTGGACGTACATCGTCTCGGCTCCCTGCAGTCGATGAGTCAGGTTCTCGGGCGTATCAACCGCCACCACCTTGCCCTTCGTGATGATCACCACACGCTGGCAGGTCTGCGCGACCTCCGGGAGGATGTGCGTGCTCAGGACGATCGTATGGTTGCCGGCCAGCTCCTTGATCAGCTGGCGTGTCTCGATGATCTGCTTCGGATCCAGCCCGGCCGTCGGCTCGTCGAGTACCAGGACGTCGGGGTTGTGCAGGATGGCCTGGGCAAGACCGACACGCTGGCGATAGCCCTTCGACAGCTTGCCACAGTGGCGATCGGCCACGTCAACAATCGCCGTCTTCTTCATCACCTGCGCGACCCGCGCGAGCCGATCACCCGTCTGAACGCCTTTGATTTTCGCCACGAACGTCAGGTATTCCCGCACGGTCATGTCGGGATAGAGCGGCGGCGTCTCCGGAAGGTAGCCGGTTCTGCGCTTGGCATCGACGGGCTGGTCGAATACGTCAAAGCCGGCGACGATGACCTTGCCCTGGGTCGGGGGCATGTACCCCGTAATCACCCGCATCGTCGTCGTCTTTCCGGCGCCGTTGGGCCCGAGAAAGCCGAGGATTTCGCCCCGCTCGACGCGGAACGTCACATCGTCGACGGCCGTGATGCGGCCGTAGCGTTTCGTGAGGTGCTGGACCTCGATCACTGATGTCTCCGTGGATGACAGTTACGACCAACGTTTACGACTGAATCGAACCGGGCCGAGGGGCGCCGACACCGTGTCTTCAGACGCACGCGACTTGCACGCGGCCGGCCCGAAGATGCACCACGATCCGCCCGTTCTCGCGCGGGCATCCTCGAATCGTAGCGAGACCGTTCAGACAGTGTCAACCGGATGTATTGTGAATTGTACCTCTTGTAGCCTGTTTCCTGGATGCTGACTGACGAGTAAACGTGCCCACGACGACCCCCGTCTGCCCCGTGTGCGATATCCATGCGGAATCCGTGTTCCGCATCGAGGGGATGGACTGCCATGAAGAGGTCGCGATTCTGGACCGCCGGCTGAAGGGGCTGCCCGGCCTGGAGCGGATGACGGCCGATGTATTGGCCGGACGACTGCGGATTGCCTACGACGCCGCGCGGCTGTCGACGTCGACCATCGCGACCGCCATTGCCGACACCGGGATGCACGCGTGGCTCGAGCGCGATCAACCCACCCGCGTCGTTGACGCGCGATTCCAGCGAGGGTGGGCGCTGCTGGTCGTGTCTGGCGCGGCTTCCGCGCTGGGCCTGGCACTGCGTGCGGCAGGCGCACCGGCTGCCGCCACGACGCTGCTCTTTGCCGCCGCCGTCGCGACCGGCGGCTGGTTCTGGGCCCGGAGGGCGTGGTCGGCGGCGAGACTGTTCTCGCTCGACATCAACGTGCTGATGCTGCTGGCCGTGGTCGGCGCGATCGCCATCAACGAGTGGTCCGAGGCCGCGATGGTGACGTTCCTGTTCGCGCTGGCGCAGTGGCTTGAATCCCGCAACATGGAGCGCGCGAGGCTGGCGATTCGCGCGTTGATGGAACTGACGCCGAACGAGGCGCTCGTGCGTGGGGAGAATGGCGAGCGGCGGGTTCGCGTCGACGACATCCGGGTGGGCGATGTCCTGGTGGTCCGCCCAGGGGAGAAGATCGCGCTCGATGGCACCGTCGCGAGTGGCTCGAGCGACATCAACCAGGCGCCCATCACCGGTGAGTCCATCCCGGTGCCCAAGGCTGCCGGGTCCGTCGTGTACGCTGGGACGATCAATGGCCATGGAGCGCTCGAAGTGCGTGTCACGCACCTGCGCGCCGACTCGACGCTCGCTCACATCATGGCGCTGGTCGAACACGCGCAGTCGGAGCGGGCCGAGGCGCAGACCGTTGTCGAGCGATTCGCGCGGGTCTACACGCCTGCTGTCGTCGCGCTTGCCGTGACGTTGGCGCTGGTTCCTCCACTCGTGTTTGCCCAACCGTTCGGTACCTGGTTCTACCGCGCGCTGGTGCTGTTGGTCATCTCGTGTCCATGCGCGCTGGTGATCTCCACGCCCGTGTCGATTGTCTCCGCACTGGCTGGTGCCGCCCGTCACGGCGTGCTCATCAAAGGAGGGCGGCATCTCGAGACACTCGGCCACGTCAGGTGCATGGCTTTTGACAAGACCGGAACCTTGACGCGCGGCACGCCGGAGATCGTCGGGATCGAAGCGGTCGGGGGCCGGCCGATTCGTGAAGTGCTCGAGGTGGCGGCCTCGCTCGAAAGCCGATCTGACCATCCATTGGCACGGGCGATTCTCCTGCGCGCATCGCACGATCGCGTCGCCATCACGCCCGCTGCCGAGCACCGCGCGCTCCCCGGGCTCGGCGTCTCGGCCATCCTCAATGGCGAGCCCGTGCTCATCGGCAGCCACCGGATGTTCATCGAGCGAGGAATGTCCTCGCCGGCGATCGCCGCCAGGGTTGAGGCGTTATCAACCGACGGTCAGACGGCCGTGCTGGTGGCGAGATCCGGTCGGACCATCGGCGTGGTGGCCATTGCCGACGGCGCACGGGAAGCCGGACAGCAGCTCATGCGCCTCCTCCGGAAGCACGGCGTGGCGCACGTGGCGATTCTGACCGGCGATAACGAGGCCACGGCTGGCCGGCTGGCCAGGGACCTTGGAGTCACCGAGACGCGTGCCGGGCTGATGCCAGCCGACAAGGTGGCCGCTGTCCAGCAGTTGAAGGCGGCGTACGGCATCGTGGCCATGGTGGGCGATGGTGTCAACGACGCCCCGGCCCTGGCAGCAGCCGATGTTGGCATTGTGATGGGTGCGGCCGGCAGCGACGCCGCTCTCGAGACCGCGGACATTGCCCTGATGGCCGACGATTTGACCAAGATCCCCTACGCGGTTCGGCTGAGCAGAGCCACCGTGCGGAACATCCGATTGAACATCACGATCGCCCTCGCGTTGAAGGCGATCTTCCTCGTCCTGGCGGCGACTGGGTCGGCCACGCTCTGGATGGCGGTGGTCGCCGACATGGGGGCCTCGCTGCTGGTCATCGGAAACGGCCTGCGGCTGCTCAGATTCGACTGACTAATGTTCGTGGGGTTTGACGAAGTGCGTATCGACGAATTCCTCGACCGCGGACTGATCAGCCGAGTCGATACGTTCGAACTCGAGGCCCATGCCCACCCGGCGGTCGCTCCAGGTGACGCGCGCGTCGGCATCGACATCCTGCTTGGCATTGGGGAGGCGGAAGCGGACCCGGGCGCGGGCGGATGAGTCGAGTGGACTCATGGTCCTGATGGCCATGCCGTTCTTGCCGAGATTCAGCGTGACGGCCGCGGCAATCGTGTTGGCGACGCGGTAGGCCACCGGGATGCCCAGTACGACCCGGGAGCTGTTGCGTCGATTGAAGTTGTCGGGGAACAGGTGCGGCGCGAGCGACGGCAGGATGTGCTGGGCTGCGCTGTATTCATTGACGTACCCGGCAACGCCGAGGTCGGCCAGATCCCTGACCTCGGAGGCGGCGGTAATCGTCCCGCTGAACACCAGAATGGGGAGTTTGCCGCCGTCCAGTTTGCGAATCGAGCGGACCAGATCGACGCCGCCGGCGTGAGGCAGCCTGAGGTCGACCAACACCAGATCGATTTCCGACAGGTCGGCGCGGACGCGCGCCAGCAACTCGGCCGCGCTTCGGACCGTATAGGCCCGATGTCCGGCGTGTTCGAGGGCGGACTTGAACCTGTCGCGCACAAACGGCGTATCATCGGCGATCAGAACGGTCTTGTGCGTGGCCCCGGCGTTTGTCATTCTGTGCAATGTATCGGCGGCGGAGCGGGTGGACCTTAGCTCTCTTGGTGACACGAAGTTGCGTTGCGGGCGCTGGTGCTTGTCGCTATAATCCAGACTCGTTTTGCGCGATCCGTTCAGCCGTCGTCACATGGGTGGTCTGCCCGGCAGGCGGCGACTCTGGTGGACACGGTTGTTGATGCCCGTGGTTCCGTGAGGAGGCGGTATGGCGACTTGCCCCGAATGCGAGTTCGAGATCGACGTCGACGAATTGGATGTCGACAAGGGTGACACCCTGGAGTGCGACAACTGCGGCACGGCCCTGGAGGTCGTCAGCCTCAACCCGATCGTACTCGAAGATGTCGCCGAGGACGAAGACGAAGACGACGAGGACGAAGACGAGGACGACGAAGAGGAAGAGGAAGACGAGGACTTGGACGAGTGACCACCGCAGGGCTCGATCGACAGCAGGCGGAATCGGGCGTCGCCCGGTTCCTCGAGAAGGAGGCGCACCTGAGGGCGAGGCTCAGTTCACTGGGCTCGGTCGTGGTGGCATTTAGCGGCGGCACCGACAGCGCCTACCTGGCCTATGCGGCCTCGTCTATGCTTGGCGACCGCGCGCTTTGCGTGACTGCCGACAGCGCCAGTTACCCATCGCGGCACCGGAAGATCGCCACCGACCTTGCCGCGCAGTTCAACCTCATGCACGAGTTCATCGTCACCGCCGAGATCGACAATCCCGACTACCGCGCCAACGCGCCGGATCGGTGCTACCACTGCAAGCACGAACTGTTCACCCACCTGACGAGACTGGCTCGCGAGCGGGGGTTTGCCGCCGTGCTCGACGGCGCCAACGCCGACGATCGCGGTGACTACCGACCGGGTCGGCAGGCCGCGCGGGAAATGGGCGTGCTGAGCCCGCTCGATGAAGCCGATTTGACCAAGGACGAGATCCGGGAGTTGTCAAGGCGCGCGGGACTGCCGACGTGGAACCAACCCGCGTCCGCGTGTCTGTCGTCCCGCATTCCGTACCATTCCGAGGTCACCCCGGAGAAACTCCGCACGATTGAACGGGCGGAGGAGGTGCTGCGCTCGCTTGGCTTCAGGATTTACCGGGTACGGCATCACGACAACCTGGCACGTGTCGAACTCGGCCCAGACGAGATGATGCGGGCCCTGGATCCGGCCGTGCGCGAGGTGCTCGTGCGCGACATCAAGGCAGCCGGGTACCAGTACGTCGCGCTCGACCTCCAGGGCTACCGGATGGGCAGCCTCAACGAAGGCATCCTGCTGAAATCAGTGTGACCAGTCCCGTGACCGATCTGCTCCCTTCTGTCCGGCGCGGAAGCCGCGCGTGGTGGATGGCGGCCGCGCTGGCGGCGCTGTTTCTGGTCGGCCACCTGCCGTTTCTCGCGTCGACCCTCGAGGACGTTGATTCGGCGAATTTCGCCCTGGGTCTCCGCGATTTCGATCCCGGGCGTCATCGCCCCCACCCGCCTGGCTACCCGATCTACATCGCTCTGGCGAAAGCGGCAGCGACCGTGATGAGCGAGCCGCACGCGCTGGCCATCTGGGGCGTGTTGTGTGGCGCACTGGCGGCATTCGCGTTGCTGCGCCTCTTCGCCTGTCTCGAGGTGATCGACGGTGGGGCTTCGGGCCCGGCGAACCGTCGTGGCACGTTCTGGGAATCGTGGCTGACCGCGCCTGTCGCCGCCACGCTTGTCACGATGACGGCGCCGCTGGTCTGGATGACGGCATCGCGTCCGATGAGCGACGCGTTGGGCTTTGCCGCCTCGCTCGGGGCCCAGGCACTGCTCGTGACGGCGCTGGTCCAGCAGTCGCGCATGCGGGATGTGGCCACAGGCCAGATCGACACGGTGGCCGCCACGCAATCGGGCCGGCTGATTCTGTTCGGGGCGTTCGCCTGCGCGCTCTCGATCGGCGTGCGATCACAAGCCACGTGGCTGACTGTCCCGCTGCTGGTCGCCGTGATCGTGAGCCGGCGCCGGCGTCAAGCCGCCGCGGCGCTTATCGGTGCCACGGTGTGGTTTACCGGCGGCATCCTGCTGTGGCTCGTGCCGCTCGTCCTGGCGAGCGGAGGCCCGTCGAAGTACCTGGCCGCGTTTGCCAGACAGGCGGGCGAAGACTGGTCAGGTGTCGACCTGCTCGTGAGGCATCCGACGCCGAGGAAACTCGCATTCGCGCTCTACGAGACGTTTGTGCTGCACTGGGCCGAGGTCGGGTGGCTGATGATCGCCGCCGCGACGGTCGGCACGGTGGTGATGCTCCTGCGCCGCCGCCGTGGGCTGCTCGTCCTGCTGCTGACCTTTGCGCCGTACGGCATCTTCCACCTGGGATTCCAGGAGACATTCACGACACGCTACGCCTTGCCGCTGGTGCCGCCGGTGGCGTACCTGGCGGTGAGAGGCCTGCTCCTGCTGGGGCGTGTGGCCGGTCGCGGCGCGATCGTGGTTCTGGCGTGCATCTCGCTGGTGTTGACGGCCCAGGTGACGGCCAGCTATTCCCGCGTCGGCAGTCCGACGACGCGCGCGCTGGCTGACCTGACGCTGGAATCATCGAAGATACCCGGCGTGATGCTGGGGATGCACCATGCGTTCACCAGGGCTGTCGAGGCTGGTGGGCCAGAGAAGCCCGCGTGGCAGTTGCTGCCCGCGCCGCCGAAACACGAGTGGCTGTCGCTGGTGAGCGCGTGGACCACTGGCGATTCACGCTCCGTCTGGTTCCTGGCGGATCCCAGTCGCACAGACCTTGCGTTGATCGATCCTCAGGCCCAAACGATCCAGGGCGATTACGTCTGGCCATTCTCGACTCCGATTTACCTCGGCGGCATCAGGCCCGACCAACTGCAGTGGGTGGTGATTCGCCAGCCGGGGTGGTTTGCGGGAGAGGGCTGGCGTCTGACGCCCGAAACCGCGGGCGTGGCCCGCGCGGATCGGCGCGGACTCGAATATGAGCCGCTGGTCGCGTGGGTCAAGAGGCGCGCCGAGACGACAACGATGATGATCGGCGGACGCCACCTCGGCCTGGGCGCCGGACCATCCGCGCGCGTTGATGTGACGATCGATGGCCGCGAGGTCGATACGTGGACGGTCGCGCCGGCCAACGATTTCTTCCTCAGATTCGTCTCGTTGCCAGGGGGCTCGCTTGCCGGCGATGCGCGGTACGCCAGGCTCGAGGTCCAGGCCCGAGAGATCGATGGGACTGCCCGTACCGGGATTGTCGCCATCGATCAGTTCGATCTGCAGGAACCGCCCGCCGTCATGAGAGGGTACGGTGCCGGCTGGAACGAACCCGAGTACAACCCCACGACCGGACAGTCGTGGCGATGGGCGAGTGAGCACGCCGCGCTGCGCACGACCACGGTGGATCGCGATCTCGACCTGCAAGTCACGGGCGAGTCGCCGATGAAGTACTTCACCAGGCCGTCCCGGGTGGTCATCAGAGTGGGCAGCCAGTCACTCTTCAGCAACGGCGTGGCTGCCGACTTCGCCTGGTCGATCCGGGTTCCGGCCTCGGCCCTCCGTCAATCGGGTGGACTCATCACGATTGAAAGCGACCAGTCGTTCCGACCGGCCGATCGCGGCCAGAACGCCGACAAGCGCTCGCTGGCCTTGAGAATCTACTCGGCCACGCTCAAACCGGCTTCCGGGCCAGGCATAGCAGCGAGCTCCCGAACGGTAACGACATCACCCGCTGCACCCGCGCCTCAGCGCTGAGCGCCGCGCTCAGGATCGCGTTGACGGGAGCCGGCGGAACGGAGATTTCACCAAGCGCGTCTTCTTCGGCCGCCAACCCTACGAGGCGCTGCGCCAGCCGCACAGTCAACGTGATCGGAAAGAGCGCTGTATTTGTGTAGCTCAACCGTTCAACCACGAAGCCAGCCTGCTCGAGCAGTGCGCGCAGGCTCGAGCGACTGTAGCGTCTCAGTTCGGCCGACAGGACCGAGTGGTTCCCTTTCAGGATGTCCATGGCCGCGACGTTGACGACGAGCGAACCGCCCGGCTTGAGCACGCGCCACATCTCGCCCACTGCGGCCTGTTCGACGGCGGTCTCCAGGCAGTAGAGCACATCGAACGACGTGACGATGTCAAAGGTCTCCGCGGCGAAGGGCACATGGGCGACGCTGGCTCGCGCCACGCGATCGAGACCACGGCTTCGCGCGATGGTCAGACCCGACCACGTCAGATCAAACCCCCACGCGCTGCCGTATCCCTCCAGGAGCCTGAGATTGCTGCCGGTGCCGCATCCACAGTCGAGGAGCCTCAGCCCTGGCCGATCGTCGGCCGCCTGCTTCAGCAGTGGCGTGACGAACTGCCGGAATCCACGAAACCAGAAATGGTCGCGTTCGGCGCGCGACGTCGCTTCGAGCAGTCGATCCACGCGAGCATTGTACTGTGCGGCCTGAAGCAAGCGATGGGATGTATCGTCTGCGTCACACGCGCGGCCGCACGAGCGTTTGACAGCGCGCCCGGAAAGCCGTAGATTCCAGTGGAGAATTGTGCGGCAGGCGGCTTGTCCACGACGGCCGGCATGCGCGCATGACCAGCCCCCGATAACAACAAGGAGAGAGCCTGATGACCCGCTTTGTCCGGATCCTCGTGCTCGCGGTTGCCTGCGCGGCAGTCGGAGCGTCGGTCTCGTGTTCGAAGAAGGCCCCGGTGACAACGCCAGTGCCGCCGCCACCGCCGCCACCTGTCACACCACCCCCGCCACCTCCACCGCCGCCGCCGCCACCCCCGCCACCACCGCCGGCGCCCAAGCTGCTGACGGAGGACGAGCTATTCGCCCGCAAGAGCCTCGCCGATCTCAACGCGGAGAAGCCTCTGCAGGACGTGTTCTTCGATTACGACAAGGCGGTCCTACGTGACGAGACCCGCGCCGCGATGCAGAAGAACGCCGAGTGGCTCAGGCGCTGGACAGGTACCAAGATCCTGATCGAGGGACATTGCGATGCGCGCGGCACCAGCGAGTACAACATGGCGCTCGGCGAGCGCCGGGCGGCAGCTGTCCGCGACTACATGACCAGCCTCGGCTTCGCGGCCGATCGCGTGATGGTCGTGAGCAAGGGGAAGGAAGCGCCCTTCTGCACCGAGGAGAACGAAGGTTGCTGGTCGCAGAACCGCCGCGGCCACTTCATTATCTCGGCGAAGTAACGCCAGTCTCTCTCGCCAGTGCCTCCGCGGCCGCGAGCGGATCTGGCGCGGCGATGATCGGCCGGCCCACCACGATGAAGCTGGCGCCGGCGGTGATCGCCGCGCCAGCCGTCATCGTCCTGGCCTGATCATCGCGCTTCCGGCCCGCCTCGTCAGAGGTGGATGCCCGGATGCCAGGCGTGACAAGCACGAACTGGTCTCCCCGGGCCGCACGCAAGCGTGCCACTTCGTGCGGCGATGCCACCACGCCATCCAGTCCCGCCTCCTGCGCGAGCCAAGCCAGCGCGTCGACCTGTTCGATGATCGGCCGCTGGATTCCAATCGACTCAATCGTGTTCTGATCGAAGCTCGTCAGGATGGTGATGGCAATGACAAGCGGGGGTGTCACCCCGGCGGCCTCAGCGCTCGCGCGGGCAGACTCGCGCGCGGCCTTCATCATCGCGAGGCCTCCGCTGGCGTGAACGTCGATCATCCAGGCGCCGAGCTTGGCTGCCTCGGCGGCCGCCCCAGCCACCGTGTTCGGGATGTCGTGGTACTTCAAGTCGAGAAAGACCCGGTGACCGCGTTCGGTGAGGCGGCGGACGATATCCGGCCCGGCTGCCGTGAACAACTGGCTGCCCACCTTCACGGCGCCAACCGCGCCCCGCAGTTGGTCAGCCAGGGCGAGGGCCTTTGCCGCGCTGTCCACATCCAGCGCCACGATGATGGGATTGCGAGCCGTCATGTCAGCAGCGTCTCCAGGTATCGGGATTCATTTCTAACGAGGCCATGCCTCAGACCTTCGAGCATGTCTGGAGCGGAGGGTCTCGTCGCACGGTCTGAGGCAGGCCTCGTTAGAGAATTAGGGGAGCTCCCAGGCACCGGGAGGGGTTGATTCCTCCGCCGAAGTATTAGAC
>JAPKZQ010000007.1 GCA_026393675.1 Acidobacteriota bacterium
ACTTCGCCCAGCCCTTCAACGACGCCACCTTCGTCAACGCCGCCGTCAGCGTCGTCTTTCCGTGGTCAATGTGCCCAATGGTCCCCACGTTGACGTGCGGTTTCGACCGATCGAATTTCTCTTTCCCCATGGCTGGTCTCCGTAGCTCCCTGTGACGAGTGCGCCGCTATCTCTCTCACTACCTCGGCTGGCTTGCCAGCCGTAGCTCGCGATGCGGTCCGCCTGCGCCCATTGGGCTTCGGCGGACAGCCTCCACTCACTGCGCGGGCGGAGGCTGGTGGCCGAACAGCCGGCCGCATGCGCAGGTTTTGAAACCGTCTCCAGTAACCCGGGTCACCGCCCGGAAATCCTCGCGACCACTTCCTCGCTCACGGTCTGCGGCGCCTGCTCATATCGCTCGAAGTGCATCGAGTAGGTCGCTCGTCCCTGCGTTCGCGAACGCAGGTCGGTCGCATAGCCGAACATTTCCGACAGCGGCACGCGAGCGCGGACAATCTGCGTCCCGCCGCGCGCTTCCATCGCCTGAATCTTGCCGCGGCGGCTGTTGATATCGCCCATGACGTCGCCCATGTACTCTTCGGGCACCACGACTTCGACGCGCATCACGGGCTCGAGCAGAACAGGATTGGCCCGCTTCGCGGCGTCCTTGAACGCCATCGAACCCGCAATCTTGAACGCCATCTCGGACGAATCGACGTCGTGGTACGACCCGTCGTACAGCTCCACGCCCACATCATCGACCGGGTAGCCGGCGAGTACGCCGCCGGTCATCGCCTCGCGGATGCCTTCCTCGATCGGCTTGATGTACTCGCGCGGAATCGTGCCACCCGAGATCACGTTCTCGAACTCGAACCCCTCGCCAGGCTTGCGCGGCACCAGGCGGATCTTCGCGTGGCCGTACTGCCCGTGGCCGCCCGTCTGGCGGATGTAGCGCCCTTCGCCCTGGGCGGCCATCGTGAGCGTTTCCTTGTAGGCGACCTGGGGCCGTCCCACACTCGCCTCGACGTTGAATTCGCGCTTCAACCGGTCGACGATGATTTCCAGGTGCAGTTCGCCCATCCCGGCGATGATCACCTGCCCGGTTTCCTGGTCGGTCCGCACGCGGAAGGTGGGATCCTCAGCCTGCAGCTTGCCAAGTCCCATACCGAGCTTTTCCTGATCGGCTTTCGTCTTGGGCTCGATCGCCAGGGAAATCACCGGTTCGGGAAAATCCATCGCCTCGAGCAGAACAGGCCGCTTCTCGTCGCAGATGGTGTCGCCCGTGGTCACGCTCCGCAATCCCACGGCCGCGGCGATATCGCCCGCGTAGACTTCCTTGATTTCCTCACGCTTGTTGGCGTGCATCTTCAGGAGACGGCCAATGCGTTCGGTCTTGCCCTTGGTCGTGTTGTAGACGGAACCGCCCGACTGCAGGACGCCCGAGTAGACCCGGATGAAGGCGAGCTGTCCGACAAACGGGTCGGTCATGATCTTGAACGCCAGCGCGGCAAACGGCGCCTTGTCGTCGGCGGGCCGCTCGGTCTGCTCCTCGCCCTTGTCTGGCACCAGCCCAATCATGGGCGGAATGTCGAGCGGCGACGGCAGGTAGTCGACCACGGCATCGAGCAGCGGCTGCACGCCCTTGTTCTTGAAGGCGGATCCGCAGATGACGGGGACAAACGGCGCCTTCTCGTTGCGCACCGATTCGATCGTGCGTTTGCGCAGGACCGCCTTGATTTCGTCCTCGGTGATCTCAATGCCGTGCAGGTACTTCTCGAGGATGGCGTCGTTGACTTCGCTGACCTTCTCGATCAGGTGCTCCCGGTACTCGTGCGCCAGCGCCTGATGCTCGGCCGGAATGTCCTCGACGACGTAGTCGGCCCCGAGCGTCTCGTCCATGTAGCGGATCGCCTTCATCCGCACGAGGTCGATGACACCCGTAAAGTTCGATTCGGCGCCAATCGGCAACTGGATGGCGACCGGGTTGGCGCCCAGTTTCTTCCGAATTTGCGACAGCGTCTCGGCGAAGTCCGCGCCGACGCGGTCCATCTTGTTGACGAAGCAGATCCGCGGCACGCGGTACTTGTCGGCCTGGCGCCACACCGTCTCCGACTGCGGCTCGACACCAGACACCGCGTCGAACACCGCGACCGCGCCATCCAGCACCCGCAGCGAGCGCTCGACCTCGGCCGTGAAGTCCACGTGGCCGGGCGTGTCGATGATGTTGATCCGGTTGTCCCGCCACATACACGTCGTGGCGGCGGACGTAATCGTGATGCCCCGCTCCTGCTCCTGCTCCATCCAGTCCATCACCGCGGTGCCATCGTGCACCTCTCCCAGCTTGTAGGTGATGCCTGTGTAAAACAGGATGCGTTCGGTCGTCGTGGTCTTCCCGGCATCAATGTGGGCCATGATGCCGATGTTCCGCGTCCGATCGAGTGATACGAGCCGAGGCATGGGTTTCGGTGCTTCCTGTCGCTACCAGCGATAATGGGCGAAGGCCTTGTTGGCCTCGGCCATGCGGTGCGTGTCTTCTTTCTTCTTCACGGCGCCGCCACGCAGATTCGCGGCATCCATGAACTCGTTGGCCAACTTCTCGTGCATCGTCTTGCCGTCGCCGCGGGTCCGCGAGTAGAGCACGAGCCAGCGGATGCTCAGCGAGAGCCGCCGGGTCGGGTTCACCTCGATGGGCACCTGGTAGTTCGATCCGCCCACGCGGCGCGACTTGACCTCGAGCGCCGGCTTGACGTTGTCGACGGCCTTCTTGAAGACCTTGACGGGATCGTCGCCGGTCTTCTCCTTGATGATGTCGAAGGCGCGGTACAGGATGGACTCGGCCGTGCTGCGCTTGCCTTCCTTCATCACCGTGTTGATGAACTTGGTGACCAGCGTACTCCCGTACACCGGATCGGGCAGCACTTCGCGCTTGGCAATTTCTCGTCTGCGTGGCATAGCTTCGGTCCTACTGCTTCGGCCGCTTGGCGCCGTACGTGGAACGACCCTGCTTGCGCCCCTGCACACCCACTGCGTCGAGCGTGCCGCGAATCACGTGATAACGAACGCCGGGAAGGTCCTTGACGCGTCCCCCTCGGATGAGCACCAGCGAATGCTCCTGGAGGTTGTGGCCGACGCCGGGGATATAGGTGGTCACCTCGATCCCATTCGTCAACCGCACGCGCGCGACCTTGCGAAGGGCCGAATTCGGCTTCTTCGGCGTCTGCGTGAAGACGCGCACACACACACCCCGCTTCTGGGGGTTGTCCTGCAGCGCGGGACTCTTCGTCTTGAAGACGATTTGATCGCGCCCTTTACGAACGAGCTGACTGATGGTCGGCACGGCTGCTCCGTACAATACCTACGCAACCGACGGGAACACTCCCTGCCACAAGACCGGCACGGTGTCCACCGTCACATCCACTTCAACTCCGGGCCGGGTGGCGATCACGAACGACGCCCGACCGAACCCTGGAGTCCCTCTGGCCTAGAAGCGCCTACAGACGCTTGGCGCCGGAGGGCGACAAACCCTATGACTTGTGTTTTCTCGCCGAGGAGCGGAATAATCCGCGGTGCCTTCTAGGCGGCGGACGCTAGATAGGGTTTCCTAACGTCCGAAGAACCTATGAAAGATAGCACGGCCGGGTTTCTCGACGCAAGCTGTTCCAGGGGAGCCCGAGAGAACGAGCAGGTGACGCGTGGTCTCATTCGCCGCAAAAAGCCATCCCGGGCGGGTCCGGGCGGGAAACGAAGATGCCTTGATCGCCGACGCCGGCCTGGCGCTGTTCGCCGTCGCAGACGGACTGGGGGGGCATCAAGGGGGCGAGGTCGCGTCCAAGATCACGGTCGACACCATCACCGAGTTCGTCATCAGTTCTCGTCACGACTCGACGATCACCTGGCCGTACGGGTTCAATCCTGACATCTCATTCGAAGGCAATCAGTTGCGGAATGCCGTCCTGTTGGCAAACCGGCAGATTCGGCACGGTGCCGAGCGGGAACCTGCGCACGCAGGGATGGGTTCCACCGTGATTGCGGTGGCGGTTGTTGAGGGCCGGGCGTCGTTTGTCGCGGTCGGCGACAGCAGGCTCTACCGCTGGCGCCAGGGCACGCTGACCCAGTTGTCGGAAGACGATACCTGGGTCGCCGCCATGGTGCGGGCCGGTGCCGCGGCCGAGTCGGTCCGGCACCACCAGCTGCGCCATATGCTCACCAAGGCGCTCGGGTCGGTCGCCGGCCTCGAGGCACGCGCACACGACGTCCCGCTCGACGTCGGCGATCTCCTGCTGCTCTGCAGCGATGGGCTCTACGGACCGCTCGGCGACGACGGCATCGCGCGCGTGTTCGGGGCGCCAGCGGCCGATTTGGAGGCGACAGCATCGGCCCTGGTCGACGCCGCCAACGCGGCGGGCGGACCCGACAACGTCACCGTCGTTCTCGTCCGCCCCGGCATCTGACAGGACATGCGGTGGTGTAGGGGCAACCCCCGTGGTTGCCCCACGTGATTCGGGCGGGCACAGGGGCCCGCCCCTGATTGCACCGCCGGCGCCACCAGCGACGCGCCCGGCTGGTGAGGCCGTGCTTCGCATCGGCTTTGACGGCCCGGCCTATCCGGTCTCACTGTTCTCAGGCAGCATCACGAACCTGGATCGTCCCAGCGCAACCCACGCACAGCAGCAGTTCAAAGGACGCCGGCGGACGCGTCGAATTGAACGTGAGCGTGGCCACATCCGAGGCGGGGAACCCGTCAGTCGTGGCGCCTGTCCACGTGGTCGGTAACTGCATCTGCGTCGACATGCCTGCCTCGATCAGCCGATTGCGAAGCCGGCCGGCGATGATGTTGGCGAATTCCGCGGCGGTGGCCTTGACGTCGCTTTCGTCAACCTCTTCGGGCGTGACGCCAATCAGTTGTGCGGTGATCGCGGCGGCCGACACGTCGTCCGCCCGAAACAGCACGGCAAACGACGCGGTACCCGGGGCCACCAGATCCAATCGCGCGTGCAAGCCGCGACCCGGCCAGGGACAACGCGGCGTCCCCCCCGGCGGAACCAGCGCCACTTCAGAGGACAACATCAACCCAAACAACTGCTCGGTCGCGCAGACGGCGTCGCGTTCCAAACTCGCCCGAAACGACGGCATGCCCGCCAGCGGCGTGTCGACGCCTGTCACGGCTCGTTCGAACGCGGCGAGGAACACCTCGGGCACGTACGTCCAGTCGACCATCGCATCGACCAGGTCTGGTGACGGACTGCCCTGAGCGCCGGCCTTGCGACGGCACGCCACGACTCTCGCCCGGGAGAGTGGTGGCACGGTCTTCATCTTCGAGATGAACAACTCGGCCGGCGGCAGGCCAATCTGCTCGCCCATCAACACCACGTCGACGACCGGAGCCGCCTGTCCCAGCATCAGCTGGAGCGCGCCCGCTCCCGAATCGGTCTCCACGACCTTGAAGTGTTGCGCCAGCACATTCACGAGGAAGTGGCGGCGGTCCGGATCGTGCTCGACCACCAGCACGCGTTGACCGTGCTCGGCCGCCCGCAGGGTGGGACTCGGAGCCGCGGATTGAGTCAGGCGACTGATAATGTGCGACAGGCGATCGGACAGCCGATCCTGGCTGAGCGGCTTCGAGAGGTAGTCGGCAATGCCCATCTCGACCAACCGCCGCACGATGCCCTCGCTCTTCTCACTGGTGAGGACCACGACGGGAAGCCCCGCGTGTAAGGGCGACGCGCGAATGGCTTCGAGCGTCTCGAGACCATCCATGACGGGCATATTGATGTCGAGGATCGCCAGATCAAAACGGCGCCGCCCGATCTCGGCCAAAGCCTCAAGACCGTTCTGAGCCTCCGCGATGTCGGTCTGCTGGAGCCCGGCGAGCGCGCGCCGGAGCATCATACGAATCGTGGTGCTGTCGTCGACGAGGAGAATCTTCATACCGGCCGCTCCGGGACATCACGCCTTTTCGGTAATCGGCACCCAGCCCGGCAGCATGAATCTTCAGGCACTTTAGCGTTTAGCGTCGATTGAGTAAAAGGCGTCGACGGCGCTGAGGTACCGTTGAGTCTCGGGGAACGGTTCCCGTTCGCCGCGGAGTACCTGGTCGGCATGGGCGGGTCCGGCGTTGTAGGCGATCAGCGCCGATCGCACACTGCCGTAGTTGCTCAGCAGGCCTGCCAGATACGCGATCCCGCCGCGCAGGTTCTCGATCGGGTCACGAGGATTCACCCTGAGCATCGCGGCTGTCGCGGGCATCAACTGCATCAATCCGACGGCGCCTTTGTTCGACACGATTGCCGGCTGCCAGTTGGATTCCTGCCGGATGATGGCGGCGACCAGTTGATAATCGACCCCGTACGCCAGCGAGTAGTAGCGGGTCCACCAGTCAATGACAGCCGAGCTCGGAGACAGCATGCGGAGGGCTGGAGTCGCCCCGACGGCCAGCAATCCCGGCCTGATCGGAACAGGAAAACCCGGAGCCTGCAGCGCGCTTTGGACTGGCACCAACGCGGAGGCTGGTCGGAATACCGCAGGTCGTGTACGTGGAAGTGGCAGGGTGGCCAACTCGCCGGCGTTCCACAGACCGCTTCTCGCCGATGCGTGTCCGCCGGCCACGAGGACGGGGCCGGCGGCGACATCCGATGTCGATGGCGTGGACGACAGCGGCCGCGGCGGCAGGCAGGCAAGCCTGCGCGCCGCGTCTGAATCGATATCGGATCGAGAGACACGCCCGGTCACCATACGGGCGATGTCATCCAGCGAGTAGCCCAACAGCCCAAGCCTGTATGCCGCCCGGTCTCGGGACACAGAGCCCGCGTCGCAGGCGACCGTCACCACCTGCTTCCCGTGGAGCGCAGCCACATACTCGGCGCGCGTCTCGGCATCCGCCTCGGCCGCCACTTCCGCACCGAGCACAGCTGTGGCCGCCCGCGCGAACTCGCGCCAGCGCTTGTCGGACTCCGACAAATCGCCCGACGCGAGGTCAGCCACTGTGGATCGAGCCAGCAGCAGACGAACACCGTCCAGCGCCGACAGCGAGCAGGTTCCGGAAGGCGGACCTCCGGCCAGCGCGATGGCCGGCACGACGAGCGCCACGAGGCTCGAAAAGACGATTCTCACGCTCAGGCAGTCCTCCCTCATACGGGACAGACCCTGTCCCTGGCTATCTCCGGTAGCAGGTCTTGTGCCTGCCCCGTCGTGAGGACACACCTGGAGCAACGGCTGACCAATTGCAGGACAAACGGCCAAAACTCGCGCGGTGTCACGGTTGTTCGACCTCCCGCAACATGCGCCGACTGTCGGTGGTCCGACACCAGGCATCCTCGACCACATCGGTGGCGATTGCGGGTCGGCCCGACATGGCGCCCCAGTGAGGCCACCCTGGAGGACGCATCCTCATCAGGTCGGCATATGATATGGCGGGATTGCTGCTTCGAGCTGCGGCGCCCGAGGCTTGGGTCAGCAGCGCAGCACATCATCACATGTTCAATGGAACGGGATTGGACAATGCGCAGATCGTGGTGCGGCAGATTCGCTCGTCTGGCAGGCCTCGCCCTCGCCGCTGGAGTTTGCCTGGCGCCCGCGCTCGTGGCCCAGTCGGCAGCGCGCGCGCCCGCACAGTCGCCCCAGTCGCCTTCGCGAGAGTCGCTCCTTGCGCAGGCGGTCAAGGCGGAATCCGAGTTCAGGTTTGATCTCGCGACCGATCGTCTCTACGCTCTGCTGATCGAACAGCCAGGCACGCCCGATGCGCTGACCGCCAGACTCAGGCTGGCACGTCTGCTGGCGCTTACCGGTGACCTGCAACCCGCCATTCTCGAATGTCAGCTGCTGCGCGACGAAGTCGGGCCCGAGAATCCGTTGAGGCAGCAGGCGGTGGAGATGGCGACCACGCTTGGACGGAGACTCAGGGCCGCAGCTTCACCAAGTGCCGTCTACTTTCCAACGTTCGAACCGTGGCCCTCGCGCGGCATCCAGAACATCGATGAACCAAGGACGATCATCTTCGAGGGCGAGGGAAAGTTCGTCCTCCTCGACGAGGGCGCCGGACGCGTCTACCGGGTGGGCCAGGACACCGGGGCGCAAGCGGCCGCGCCTCAGGAGCCGACGGCAGCCACGGTGCTCCCCGACGGCAACATCCTCGTCTTCGGCAACACCGGTCTGGCCACCGTGCCGGCCTCTCGGCCGGTGCAACTGACCGGCACCCAGGGCGGAAAAGCCCGGCCATTCCGGAAAGTACGGTCGATGGCCGCGCTGTCGAACGGCGATCTGCTCGTGATCGACAGGGATTACGACGGCCTGATCCGCTGCCAGTACCCGGCCGGCAGCTGTGCGCCAGCCGGCGCGGTCGGCAAGCAGCGGGTCGTCAAAGTGGGCGCGTCGGACTGGAGCTACCTCCTGGATGAGCGAGGACAGGCGCTGCGGATCCTCGACGCCAATCAACGCCAGATTGCCGCGTTCGGGCCGATGATCGGCACCGTGAAGCTCGAACGTGTGGAAGACATTGCGGTGGATACCGTGCACGGTCTCTACCTGCTGGATCGCGACCTGAAACGCGTGTCGGTCATCAATCTCCGCGCCACACCCGATGGCAAGATCAGCGCGGTCGTGGTGGGCTCGTTCCTGATCCCACAGGAGGGCGAACGCGGGCTGAAGAACCCGTGGGCGATTGGTGCCGCGCCGGGCGGTTCACTGGTTCTTGCCGGGAAGGGCGCTGCCCGCATCATGAGGCTCCGATGAAATCGCGTCTTGTATTGATCGCGTGTGCGGTTTGTCTCGTGCTGGTCGGGACGGCCGACCAGATGCGGGCAAGTGGATTGGGCCAGCCGCCGCCGACGCAACCACCACCGACGCAGCCACCGCCGCAGCAGCCACCGCCTGTGACGGCCGGACAGGCGGCCGCGATCGAACCATTCCAGACGCGGGTTGAACGCGCCGGACAACTGCTCAACGCGGACCCGCGAGCGGCCCTCGAATCGCTCGATCATCTGGCGGTCGAGTCGGTGGAACTCCGGAAGACGCGGCCGCTCACGTCGGTCGAACGCCCGGTTCATCGGCAGTTGTTCATCTTCAGGGCTCGCGGACACATGCAGTCGATGAACAACGAGAAGGTCGAGGACAGTTATCGAGAACTGCTTCGCGTCGATCCGTTTTTCAATGTGACGCTTCCGCCCCGTGAACAGGAGACGCTCGACGGCTTGAAAACGCGCGAGGGCGGATTGCTCGAAGTCAGCTCGCGCGTGCGCGATTGTCGCATCCTGCTCGACGGCATCGATGTCGGCGTTACGGGCGAGACCCCGGTTCGCGTGTCGCTCATCGCGGGTTCCTACCAGTTGCGCCTCGAGAAGCCGGCTCATCAGGCGGCTGGCATACGCGTGACCATCGTGGCCGCGCAGACCGCAGCGGTGACCGACCTGGCGCCGAAAGCGCAGGTTCCCCCCATCGTCTTCCTGACCGACCGGCAGGGCATCAGCGTCATTGTCGACAATGTGCCCGCGGGCGAGACGATCCGGCTGTCGGACCTCAAGAACACGCTCTCGCCCGAAGAAGGCGGCGCCCTTGATCAGGCCGTCGCCGTGGCGAAGTTCGACGCGGCCACCTCGGCGGGAATCCTGGTTCGCGACGCCCCGGTCGATCGGTCCTTCAATGTCCGCTTCCGCGGCGAGTGTTTCGTCGAGGAAACCCGGCCCGTCGCCGTGACCGCCGATTCGCTGGCCGGGATCGCCCCGGGCACTCCCCTGCTCTGGTTCGGCGAATCGAATGCGATCCGCATGCGGCCTGATGTGGGCACCATGCGCGTGACGTCGATCCCGACCGACGCCGATGTGTACCTCGATGGGAAGATGGCCGGGCGCACACCGTTCGAGCGCAGCGTCTGCTCGGGTGAACATCGTGTTCGAGTGCGGCATGCGATAGGGTCGTACAACGTCACGGCGGTGATCATCAGGGGACGCACAGAGGTCCTCGACGTCACCCTCAAGACGGGACTGGGATTCCTCGGCGCCGTCGAAACGGTGCAGAATGTGCTGCGGCCGGCGGCCGATCTGACCAGCACGGTCGACCGGACGCTGGCCTCGACGATCAGGAGTTTCCGCCTCGCCGCGCCGATTGACATCCCGCCCGAGGTCCAACGCTGGACCGACGCGCAGACGGTCGAACTGGTCACCGCCGCCGACCGGGGGGATGCCGATGCGGTCAAGAAACTGCTGAAGCAGGCCAGGGACAACTACGACGCCCCGTTGCTGCTGGCCGCCGTCGCGCGTGGTGCGGCCGACAGCGCCGACGCGCCGCTCGACTTCCTGTTGTTCTGGCACGACCACGCCGGTGCTGACCGCATTCGGCTCACCACCATCACGACCGACACGCTCGTTTCCGTCTTCGAGCACATTGATCGTCCGGCAGACCCCTGGCAGCTGGTCTATCGAAACGACCTGGGCATGCGTGTCGCCGATACGCTGTTGCCGGACGCGCCGCTGCTGATCGTATCGGTTGAGGCCGGGAGCCCCGCGGCGCTCGCCGGCATCAAGGCGGGCGACGGCGTTCTCGCGATTGACGGTACGCCGATGACGGCCTCGCAACTGTCCGATCACATCCGGCAGAAGAAGCCCGGCGAGGTCCTCAATCTCCGGCTCCCGGACCCGACATCTGGATCACCGCCCCGCCAACTGGCCGTGCCTGTACAACGCCGCCCGCAGCGCGCACCGGTGTTCGAACCAGCGTCGTTCGGCAACAGCATCGTCGCCAAGCTGCAGGCCGCGTCGGCCGTGGCGACGAGCGCCGTTGATCGCGACTTGTCGAACTTCAATCTCGCGCTGGTGCACATGCGCTTCCGCGAGTGGCGGCAGGCACTCGAGTTACTGACTGGTCTCGGTCAGGTGCCCAATGGCGTGGGCGTCAGTCCCGGCGCGGCGCTGTACTTCCGTGCGCGATGCCACGAGGAACTCGGCGAGCGCGACCGTGCGATGACGCTGTTTCGGGAGGCTGCGGCCAACGACAGCCAAGTGCTGGCCGACGATGGGGCGTCGGTGGGCGCCATTGTGAAGTTGCGCCTCTCCGGCCTCGGCGAGGCCCCGAGGCCGGCTGTCATCAAGTAACCCAAAAGAAGAATCGGCGACAACTGCGAAGCAGCTGCCGCCGATCATACTCTCCAAAATTGCGCCCCGCCCGCCATAGCTCGCAGTCGACTACGCGCGAGCGACGGCGGGGCGCCTCGTCTTCCTACTCTTCCGAATCGCGCGCCAGGCCAACCGCGATGTCCGATTCGGCCATATATTCCATCTCTCGCTCGAGCTCGAGTTCCTCTTCGCTTGGCGGAGGCGGTGGCGGCGGCTCATCGGCCGGAATCCGCACGTTCTTGTAGTACTCGAAGCCCGTGCCCGCCGGGATGAGCCGGCCCATGGTCACGTTCTCCTTGAGGCCGCGCAGGAAGTCGATCTTCCCGGAGATGGACGCCTCGGTCAGCACGCGGGTCGTTTCCTGGAACGACGCGGCCGAGATGAACGACTCGGTCGACAGCGACGCCTTGGTGATGCCGAGCAGGACCGGCCGGCCCTTCGCCGGCATCTTGCTCTCGCGGATCACGCGCTCGTTCTCCTCGCGGAACCGGAACTTGTCGACCACGTCCTCGATCAGGAACTCGGTATCGCCGACTTCCTCGATCTTCACCCACCGCATCATCTGGCGGGTGATCGTCTCGATGTGCTTGTCGTTGATCGTGACGCCCTGCAGGCGGTAGACCTCCTGGATCTCGTTGACCAGGTACTTCTGCAGTTCCTTTTCCCCGAGGACCGCCAGGATGTCGTGCGGGTTGCGCGGGCCGTCCATCAGGGGATCGCCGGCGCGGACGCGTTCGCCTTCCTGCACGGCCACGTGCACGCCGCGCGGGATCTCGTACTCGGCCGCCTCGGAGGAGCTGTCGTCGGGCGCGATGAGCACCTTGCGGCGCCCCTTCACGATGCCGCCGAACTTGACAATCCCGTCGATCGCGCTCATCACGGCCGGATCGCGCGGCTTCCGGGCTTCGAACAGTTCGACGACGCGCGGCAGACCGCCCGTGATGTCCTTGGTCTTGGTGGTCTCACGCGGGATCTTCGCCAGCACGTCGCCAGCCACCACGTCTTCTCCGTCACGCACCATGAGATGCGCCCGCGACGGCATGTGGTAGCGGCGGGTTGTCCCGTCCTTCATCTTGACTTCGATGGTCGGCTGCTTCTTCTCGTCCGGCGAGTCGACGATGATGAGCCGCGAGAGGCCCGTGACCTCGTCGACTTCCTCGTGCACCGTCTGGCCTTCGATGATGTCCTTGAACCGGATCAGACCGCTGCCGTCGGTCAGGATCGACACCGTGTAGGGATCCCACTCGGCGAGCACCGTGCCGGATTCGACGTGCTCCCCTTCCTGAACCTTCAGGCGGGCGCCGTACACCAGCTGGTGGCGTTCGCGGTCGCGGCCCTTCTCATCCTGGATGACCACCGACCCGCTGCGGTTCATCACGACGAGATTGATGCTGCCGTCCGCGAGCGGCCGGCCCACCACGGCCTGCAGGCCGTGGTACCGCGCGGTCCCGCCATGCCCCGATTCGAGCGTCGACTGTTCGGCGACGCGCGACGCCGTGCCGCCGATGTGGAACGTCCGCATCGTCAACTGCGTGCCGGGCTCGCCGATCGACTGGGCGGCGATGACGCCCACCGCCTGCCCGAGTTCCACCAGGCGCCCGGTCGCCAGGTCGCGGCCGTAGCACTTCGCGCACACGCCGCGGCGCGATTCGCACGTCAGCACCGAGCGGATCTTGACGCGCTCGATGCCCGCGTCCTGGATCGCCGACGCCAGTTCCTCGGTGATTTCCTGGCTGGCATCGGTAATCGTCTCGTCGCTGAACGGATCGGCCACCCGTTCGAGTGTCACGCGGCCCATGATCCGGTCGCGGAGCGGCTCGATCGTTTCGCCGCCTTCGACAATCGCCTGCGCCTCGATGCCGTCCAGCGTGCCGCAGTCCAGTTCGGAGATGATCACGTCCTGCGCCACATCAACCAGTCGGCGCGTCAGGTAGCCGGAATCCGCCGTCTTCAGCGCCGTGTCGGCCAGCCCCTTGCGCGCGCCGTGCGTGGAAATGAAGTACTGCAGCACGGTGAGGCCTTCACGGAAGTTCGACGTGATCGGCGTCTCGATGATCTCGCCCGACGGCTTGGCCATCAGACCGCGCATGCCGGCCAACTGCCGGATCTGCTGCTTGCTGCCGCGGGCGCCGGAGTCGGCCATGACGTAGACAGGATTGAAGTTCTTCCCTTCCTTGTCCATCGCCTGCATGCTGCTGAACATCTTGTCGGCAATGCGCTCGGTGACGTCCGACCAGATGGCGATGACCTTGTTGTAGCGCTCGCCGTTGGTGATCGCGCCTTCGAGGTACTGCTGCTCGACCCGGATGACTTCCTGGCGGGCCGACTCGACCAACGCTGGCTTTTCGGCGGGCACGATCAGATCGTCGATGCCGATCGACAGGCCCGACTTGGTCGCGTACAGGAAGCCCAGATCCTTCAAGCTGTCGAGCATCTCGACGGTCTTCTCGAGGCCGAACTTCAGGTAGCACGACTGCACGACCTGCTGCAGGCCCTTCTTCTTGAGGAGTCCGTTGACGTAGGGCATCTCCTTCGGCAGCGCATCGTTCAGGATGACGCGGCCGACGGTCGTGTTGATGATCTTGCCTTTCACCGTCTGCACCTCGGTGTGCAGCACGTCCTGGTCGTCGCGTGACGCGGTCAGATCCTGCAGGTCGCCCGTGTGGCGCAGGCGGATCGGCGTCAGCGTCTCGACCTCGCCGGCCTCGAGCGCCAGCAGCACGTCGTCAATCCCCGCGAACGCGCGGCCCTCGCCTTTCGCACCCGGCTTGGCCTTGGTCAGGTAGTAGCACCCCAGCACAATGTCCTGCGAGGGAATCGCGATCGGAGCGCCGCTGGCCGGCGACAGCACGTTGTTCGACGACATCATCAGCACCGAGGCTTCAATCTGGGCTTCGGGCGAGAGCGGAATGTGCACCGCCATCTGGTCGCCGTCGAAGTCGGCGTTGAACGCCGTGCAGACCAGCGGGTGGATGCGGATGGCCTTGCCTTCCACCAGCACCGGCTCGAACGCCTGGATGCCGAGGCGGTGCAGCGTCGGGGCGCGGTTCAGCAGCACCGGGTGCTCGCGGATCACCTCTTCGAGGATGTCCCACACCTCTGGCTTCTGCTGCTCGACCATCTCCTTGGCCTGCTTGATGGTCTGCACCATGCCGCGCTCTTCGAGCTTGTTGTAGATGAACGGCTTGAACAGCTCGAGCGCCATCTTCTTCGGCAGGCCGCACTGGTTGAGCTTGAGCTCCGGCCCGACGACGATGACCGAACGGCCCGAGTAGTCGACGCGCTTGCCGAGCAGGTTCTGACGGAACCGGCCCTGCTTGCCTTTCAGCGTATCGGACAGCGACTTGAGCGGCCGGTTGTTGGCGCCGCGCAGCACGCGGCCGCGCCGGCCATTGTCGAACAGCGCATCGACCGCTTCCTGCAGGATGCGCTTTTCGTTCCGGATGATGACGTCTGGCGCCTTCAACTCAATCAGTTTCTTCAACCGGTTGTTGCGGTTGATGACGCGACGGTAGAGATCGTTCAGGTCGGAGGTCGCGAACCGGCCGCCGTCGAGCGGCACGAGCGGCCGCAGCTCGGGCGGAATCACCGGCACGACGTCCAGGATCATCCACTCCGGTTTGTTGGTCGACTTGCGGAACGCGTCGACCACCTTCAGCCGCTTCGCATACTTCAGCTTCTTCGCCGCCGACTGCTCGGTGCGCATCTTCTCGCGCAGTTCGCCGGCCATCTTCTCGACGTCCACCCGCTTCAGCAGCTCTTTGATCGCCTCGGCGCCCATCTGCGCCTTGAAGCGGTGGCCATGGTCTTCTTTGGCCTTGCGGAACTGTTCCTCGTTGAGCAGCTGGTTCTGCTTGAGGTCCGTATCGCCCGGATCGACGACGACGTAGCCCTCGAAATACAGAATCCGCTCGAGATCGCGGAGCGAAATGTCGAGCAGGTGCCCGATGCGGCTCGGCAGCCCCTTGAAGAACCACACGTGGCTGACCGGGGTCGCCAGCGTGATGTGCCCCATGCGCTCGCGCCGGACCTTGGCCTGCGTCACTTCGACGCCGCACTTGTCGCAGATGACGCCGCGATGCTTCATCCGCTTGTACTTGCCGCACAGGCATTCCCAGTCGGTGATCGGCCCGAAGATCTTCGCGCAGAACAGGCCGTCGCGTTCGGGCTTGAACGTGCGGTAGTTGATGGTCTCCGGCTTGGTCACCTCGCCGTGCGACCACCCCAGGATGATTTCGGGCGACGCAAGCTTGATCTGGATCGCGTCGAAATCCGCCATCAACGAACCCTTCGTGTCGAAGCTAGGTCTCATGGAGTCCTTCACTCACAGTGCTAATCAACCGCTCACGCATCTGGCGTGATCACACTTCCTGCAACACCGGCTCGGCCGGGGGCACGGGCTCCTCGGGCGGCGCCGGCTTCTTCTTCGTCTTGAGCAGCTGCACGTCGAGGCACAGCGACTGGAGTTCGCGGATCAACACGTTGAACGACTCGGGCAGCCCGGGGGTGAACGAGGCGTCGCCCTTGACGATCGACTCGTAGATCTTCGCGCGGCCCGTGACATCGTCCGACTTGGCCGTGAGCAGCTCCTGGAGGATGTGCGCGGCGCCATACGCTTCGAGCGCCCACACTTCCATCTCCCCGAAGCGCTGGCCGCCGAACTGGGCCTTGCCGCCGAGCGGCTGCTGGGTGATGAGCGAGTACGGCCCGATCGATCGGGCGTGGATCTTGTCGTCGACCAGGTGCGACAGCTTCAGCATGTAGATGTAGCCGACCGTCACGTCCTGCTCGAACCCGTCGCCCGTCATGCCGTCGTAGAGCTTGGTCTTGCCGCCTGTCGGCATCCCGGCCTCGGCCAACCAGTGCTTGATCTCCTTTTCGGTCGCCCCGTCAAACACCGGCGTCGCGAAATAGAGACCCAGCGCGTGGGCCGCCCAGCCGAGGTGCGTCTCGAGAATCTGACCGACGTTCATACGAGACGGAACGCCGAGCGGGTTCAGCACGATTTCCACCGGCGTGCCATCCGGCAGGTACGGCATGTCCTCTTCGGCGAGGATGCGCGCGATGACGCCCTTGTTGCCGTGGCGGCCGGCCATCTTGTCGCCGACCGACAGCTTGCGCTTCATCGCCACGTACACCTTGACGAGCTTGATCACGCCCGGCGGCAGTTCGTCGCCCCGGCGGACCTTGTCTTTCTTCTCCTCGAAGAGCTGCTCGGTCACCTCGACCTTGCGCTTGGTCCGCTCGTCGAGATCGCGCAGATCGGACTCGAGCCGCGGATCCTCGCCGGTGACCTTGATGCGCATCATCGGGGTGTAGGGCACGCCATCGAGCACCTCGCGGGTCAGCAGGGTGCCCCGCTTCAGCAGCTTCTCGCGCCCGTCCTCGTCGTAGAGGTCCGAACGGAGCGTCTGCCCCTGCAGCATCACGACCGCCTGCTTCTTGATCTCCTCGTGCAGGATACGCACTTCGTCCTGCAGGTTCTTTTCCATCATCTCGAGTTCTTCGGCCTCGATGGCCTTGGCTCGATCGTCCTTCTCGATGCCCTTGCGCGAGAAGATCTTCACCCCGACGATGATCCCCTCGATGCCGGGCGGGCAGATGAGCGACGCGTCGCGGACATCGCCGGCCTTCTCGCCGAAGATGGCGCGCAGCAGCTTCTCTTCCGGCGTGAGCTGGGTTTCGCCCTTCGGCGTGACCTTGCCCACCAGGATGTCGCCCGACTTGACGGACGCGCCGATCCGGATAATGCCGCTCTCGTCGAGATCCCTGAGGAACGTCTCCGACACGTTCGGAATATCCCGCGTGATGTCCTCGGGTCCGAGCTTCGTATCGCGAGCCTCGATCTCGAACTCCTCGATGTGGATCGACGTGTAGTAGTCGTCCTTCACCATCCGCTCGGACACGAGAATCGCGTCTTCGAAGTTGTATCCGCGCCACGGCATGAACGCGACCAGGACGTTGCGGCCGAGGGCCAGCTCGCCCAGCTCCGTGCACGGACCGTCGCCGAGCACCTGGCCCTTGTGGACCTTCTGGCCCACGCCGACGATGGGCTTCTGCGTGATGCAGGTGTTCTGGTTCGACCGCTTGAACTTGGTGAGCTTGTAGATGTCGGCGCCCATCTCCGGGCTGATCTCGCCATCCTCACCGTGCACGCGCACGACGATGCGCTGTGAGTCGACGTAGTCGATCGTGCCGGCGCGGCGGGCCAGGACCACGGCCCCCGAATCGCGCGCCGTGTTGTACTCCATGCCGGTGCCGACAAACGGCGCCCGGGCCCGCAGCAGCGGTACCGCCTGGCGCTGCATATTCGATCCCATCAGCGCGCGGTTGGCGTCGTCGTGTTCGAGGAACGGGATGAGCGACGCGGCCACCGACACGAGCTGCTTCGGCGACACGTCGATGAACTGCACGCTGTCGCGCTGCGCCAGGATGAAGTTGCCGGCCTGGCGGGCATTGACGCGTTCGTCGCGCAGCCGCCCCTGATCGTCCACGGACACGTTGGCCTGGGCGACGATGTACTGGTCCTCTTCCCAGGCGGACAGGTAGAACGGGTACGGTTCGCACTCGATCCCCTTCTTCGCCCGCCGTTTCCCGCCGCCGAGGTCCTCGGCGATCTCGTGGGACTCGACCACCTCGCCGATCTTGTGCTTGCTCGTTCCGGCGTTGGTGATGACCACGTAGTCGACAATCTTGCCGTCCCTGACCTTGCGGTAGGGCGACTCGATGAAGCCGAACTCGTTGATCCGAGCATAGGACGACAGCGACGAGATCAGGCCGATGTTCGGGCCTTCCGGCGTCTCAATCGGGCAGATGCGCCCATAGTGCGTCGGGTGCACGTCGCGGACCTCGAACCCGGCGCGTTCGCGCGACAGGCCGCCGGGCCCGAGCGCGGACAGACGGCGCTTGTGCGTCACCTCGGAGAGCGGATTGGTCTGGTCCATGAACTGCGACAGCTGCGACGATCCGAAGAACTCGCGAATGGCCGCCATGACCGGCTTCGCATTGATCAGATCGTGCGGCATGGCGGTCGCCATTTCCTGGTAGACCGACATCTTCTCCTTGATGGCCCGCTCCATCCGCACCAGGCCGATGCGGAACTGGTTCTCGAGCAGCTCGCCCACCGACCGCACGCGGCGGTTGCCGAGGTGGTCGATATCGTCGACGTACCCCGGGTTCTTGCGCAGCTTGAGCAGGTACCGGATGACCTCGTAGAAATCCTGCGGGTGCAGGATCTTCTCCTCGAGGGGCGTCTTGACGCCGAGTTTCGTGTTCAGCTTCAACCGGCCGACCCGCGAGAAGTCGTACTTTTGCGGGTTAAAGAACATGTTCTCGAAGAGCGACCGCGAACTGTCGAGCGTCGGCGGATCGCCGGGGCGGAGCCGCCGGTAGATCTCGATGAGCGCTTCTTCGTGGGTCCGGATTGGATCCTTCTTGAGCGTGGTGGAGATGGTCGGTCCCACCTCGTCTCGGTCCGGGAAGAACACGTCCACCCGATCGACGCCCTTCTCCTGGGCGATCGCAATGATGCGGTGCGTGACCTCGTCGTTGGCCTCGAGGATGATCTCGCCGGTCTCCGGATCCACGACGTCGGCGGCGGCATACGCGCCCTCGCGCTCGGCCTCGTCGACCTTGATCGCCTCGACGCCCGCGCTGCGGAGCGCCTTGATCGACGACATCGTGATCTTCCGGCCCTTGGCGAGCACCGTGTCGGTGCCGGGGATCGGGATATCCTCGCCCGCCCGCAGTCCCACGAGGCTTTCGGCCACGCTCCAGTAGAGCGAGCCCTGGCGCAGATAGATGCGGTCGAGCGTGAAGAACGTCCGGATGATCTCGTCGGCGCCGCGCAACCCGAGGGCGCGCAGGAACACCGAGGCCAGGAACTTGCGCTTGCGGTCGATGCGCACGTACAGCAGGTTCTTCGCGTCGTACTCGAACTCGACCCACGAGCCGCGGTACGGAATCACCTGCGCCACGTAGAGCGCCTTGTCCTCGGAGTGGAAGAACGCGCCAGGCGACCGGTGGAGCTGCGACACGATGACGCGCTCGGTCCCATTGATGATGAACGTGCCGTTGTCGGTCATCAGCGGGATGTCGCCGAAGTAGACCTCCTGCTCCTTGATGTCGCGGATGGTCTTGGCGCCGGTTTCCGGATCCTTGTTCCACACCACCAGGCGGATCGTGACCTTGAGCGGCACGGCGTACGTCATGCCGCGCTCCTGGCACTCATCCACGTCGTACTTCAGCTTGAGGTCGACCGTGTTGCCGCAGATGTCGCACACATCGCCGCGGGCCTCGTTGGACCGGCCGCATTTCGGGCACAGCACGCCGCGGTCGCCGTAGGGCTCGGCCACCAGGACGGTGCCGCAGTTGGTGCACGGCTTGCGCAGGTGCTGCAGGCCCTGGAGCTTGCTGCACTTGCACTCCCAGTTGCCGATCGAATACTCGATAAACTCCAGCGACGAGTTCTCGCGGAAGTCGCTGATCGGAAACACCGACTTGAACACCGACTGCAGGCCGATGTCTTCCCGCTCGTTCGGGAGCCGGTTCATCTGAAGGAACCGTTCGTACGACTTCCGCTGGATCTCAATCAGGTTCGGAATCGGAACCGTGGTCTTGATCTTCGAGAAGTCGATGCGCTCGCGATAGATGTTCTTCGGAAGGCTGTACATGCTGCTCTCGGGACTAGGGCCTTGCGGGCTCCAAGACACTCGGACGGATCACCGACCGACACTCGCGTCGGCCTGGCAAGAGGACGCGTCGGGGCGCCCGCCGCCGTCAGCGGCCTGGCGCCCCACACCCGGATCGGCGCTACTTGATCTCGACTTTGGCGCCGGCTGCCTCGAACTTCTTCTTGATGGCTTCGGCCTCGTCCTTCGGCACGCCTTCCTTGACGGCCTTCGGAGCAGCCTCGACCAGGTCCTTGGCTTCCTTGAGTCCGAGGCTCGTGACCTCGCGGACGGCCTTGATCACGTTGATCTTGTTGGCGCCGATGTCGGTCAGGATCACGTTGAACTCGGTCTTCTCCTCGGCCGGAGCCGCGGCGCCGCCGCCACCCATCGCGCCCATCGGCATCGCCATCGGCATCGCCGCCGCCGATACGCCAAGCTCGGATTCCAGCGTCTTCACGAGCTGCGAGAGCTCGATCACGCTGATGTTCTTGATGTACTCCACCACCTGCTGCTGCGTCAGTTCGACCATCTTCGTCTCCTACCGATTCATCGGTCCTGCTCAACAGGGGCGCGGCGCGCCACGCCCCCCTACGCCTCTGATTTCTTCTTTTCCACCTGTGCCAGCACGTTCATCAGATCGCGCGGCACCCCGTTCAGCACGCGTACCAGCTGCACCATCGGGGCCTGCAGCAGGAAGAGCAGCTTCGCGTACAGTTGCGGCTTCGACGGCAGGTTCGCCAGCTCCACCACCTCGGCGGCCTGAATGGCCCTGCCCTGCACGACCGCGCCCTTGATGCTCAGCGCCGGCGCGGTCTTGATGAACGTGGTCAGCACCTTCGCCAGCGCGACCGGATCCGCGCCGGAGTAGGCGACCGCCGTCGCGCCGGTGCAATGCGTGCCCAGCGATTCGAGCGGCGTGCCCTTGATGACACGCTTGACCATCGAGTTCTTGACGACGCGGTACCGACCCTTGGCCGCGCGTACCTGCCGCCGCAGTTCGGTCACCTGCGGCACCTTCAAACCCTTGTAATTAACCAGAATCGCGTTCTGCGCGGCGCGCAGTTCGGATTCGAGCGTCGTCAGCTCGGTCTGCTTTTCAGCTCTCGTGAGTGCCATACGCTAATCCCTGATTCCGCGGCCTACTTTGGCGCCGCCTCGATGCTCGTCGTGTCGATCTTGATCCCGGGGCCCATCGTCGAGCAGATGGTGACGCTCTTGACGTACTTGCCCTTGGCCGCTGGCGGCTTGGCCTTGACGATGCTATCGACCAGCGCTTTCGTGTTCTCCACCAGGCGGTCCGTCGCGAACGACACCTTGCCGACCGGCGCGTGCACGATGCCGGTCTTGTCGACGCGGAATTCCACCTTGCCAGCCTTGATCTCGCGGATCGCCTTGCCGATGTCCTGAGTCACCGTGCCGGTCTTGGGATTCGGCATCAGGCCGCGGGGCCCGAGCACCTTCCCGAGTTTGCCCACCGCGCGCATCATGTCGGGCGTGGCGACCACCGCCTCGAAATCCATCCACCCGCCCTGGATCTTCTCGACGAGTTCTTCGCCGCCGACCACATCGGCGCCCGCTTCCTGCGCTTCCTTCTGTTTCTCACCCCCGGCAATGGCCAACACCTTCTTGGTCTTGCCGAGCCCGTGCGGCAGCACGACTGTGCCGCGCACCATCTGGTCGGCGTGTTTCGGATCCACGCCCAGCCTGATGGATAACTCCACCGTCTCGTCGAATTTTGCGTATTTCAATTTCTGGACGAGCGGTACCGCTTCGTCAATCGTCAGGGACCGCTGCGGCACCTGCGCCTTCGAAGCGGCGAACTTCTTGCCTACTCTTCGCATGGACTCCTCCGTGGTCCCAACGGGCCTCTAGTGCAGGCCCTCCCACCAGGGGTGCCGGCCGGTTCTGGCCTCTGGCACCGGGGTTCTGCCTAGTGCTTCGACTCGCCAATACGCGTGCGTATTCTTGCGAGACCATCTAGCGAAAAATGCTCGCTCAGCACTAGGCCCTGAGTGAACACGTTTGTCACCGCACTCATGAATCGAAGGGCCTAGATGACGTCCAGGCCCATCGACCGGGCTGTCCCAGCCACCGTCTTCATCGCCGACTCGATCGATTCGCAGTTGAGATCGGGCATCTTCGACTTGGCGATGTCCTCGACCTGCTTGGCCGTGACCGTGCCCACCTTCGTCTTGTTGGGCACCGCCGATCCCTTGGCGATATTGGCCGCCCGCTTGAGCAACACCGACGCTGGCGGCGTCTTGGTGATGAAGCTGAAGGTGCGGTCGGCGAAGATCGTCACGAGCACCGGGATGATCAAGCCTTCCTGGCTCGCCGTCTTCGCATTGAAGTCCTTGCAGAATCCCATGATGTTGACGCCATGGGGACCAAGCGCGGTGCCCACCGGCGGCGCCGGCGTCGCCTTGCCGGCAGGAATCTGCAACTTTACGACCGCCTGTACTTTCTTTGCCATCTCGGTAACTCTCGATCAATATCCAGTAGTCCGTAATCAGTAATCGGTAGCCCGAATCCCTGCAACCGGTTTCAGAACCCGTTCTGGCGGCCGAAAAATGTGCCGCTCACGCAGGTTTTGAAACCGTCTCCAGTTACATCTTCTCCACCTGGAGAAAATCCAACTCCACCGGCGTCGCCCGGCCGAAAATCGTGACCATCACCTTCAACGTGTTCCGATCGAGGTTGACATCGTCGACCATGCCGTTGAAGCTGGTAAACGGTCCCTCGTTGATCCGCACCTGGTCGCCCTTCTCGAACGAATACTTCGGCTTCGGCTTCTCGGCCGCCGTCGACACCTGTAGCAGGATCTGGTCGACCTCTTCCTTGGTGAGCGGCGTCGGCTTGGCACCGGCTCCGACAAACCCGGTGACCTTCGGGGTGTTCTTCACCACGTGCCACGCGTTGTCGGTCATCGCCATCTCGACCAGGATGTAGCCGGGGAAGAAGCGCTTGGGCGTCACCACCTTGCGACCGCCCCGCATCTCCACGACATCCTCGGTCGGGATCAGAATCTCGCCGATCTCGTCGACCACGCCGTACGCCTGCACCCGCTGGCGCAGCGATTCGGCCACTTTGCGCTCAAAGCCCGAATACGTGTGGACGATGAACCACTGCTTCGTCTTGACGTCGGTCATTTGGCACCGAAGTAATGGAACAGCGACAGGACGCTCTTCTCAAACACCTGGTCGAGCAGGAACAGATACACACCAAAGAAGATCGACGTCATGATGACGACCAGCGTCGTCGCATAGACTTCCTTGCGCGACGGCCAGGTGACCCGCTTGAGCTCGTTGCGCACCTCTTTCAGGAAGTTACGGAGGTTGCCAAACGACCCCGTCACTCCCTCGAGAGCCTTGCCTGGCGCGGACTTCACGTTGTCGAGCATGACCTTCTTCTCATTTCGGCGACGCCACGCCGCCGCGTATCGCGACAGCCCGACCGCTGCATCTGGCAGGCCAAGAGGGGCTCGAACCCCCAACCCCCGGTTTTGGAGACCGGTGCTCTACCAGTTGAGCTATTGGCCTTCAATCGGGATTCGGGGTTCGGGATTCGGGCAACCTGTTGCCGAGCGCCAAATTCCCGGGTTCCGAGTCCCAAGCCTCTAACTATTTCGTCTCCCTGTGAGCCGTGTGCGCCCGGCACCACGGACAGAACTTCTTGAGTTCCAGACGTTCTGTCGTCTTCTTCTTGTTCTTCGTAGTGTGGTAGTTCCGGCGCTTGCACTCGTTGCACGCCAGCGTAATCATGTCCCGCATTGCTGTGTCCCTGTCAGGCGCGAGGCGTGAGGTGCGAGGCGTGAGGGGGTCGAACTGCGTTCTTCCCTAGCGCCTACCGCCTCTCGCCTAACGCCTCTCCCTAGCGCCTACCGCCTCTCGCCTAACGCCTAGGCAATTATCTCCGTGACCGTCCCGGCGCCCACCGTGCGGCCGCCTTCCCGGATCGCGAACTTCGAGCCCTTCTCAATCGCCACCGGCTGGATCAACTCCGCCGTAATCTGCGTGTTGTCCCCGGGCATGATCATCTCCACGCCCTCC